>VAZS01000327.1 GCA_005884855.1 Alphaproteobacteria bacterium
GTCGCCGGCAAGGTGTTCGCATTTAGCTGCTTTGATGGGACCCGCGGCGCAGGCCGGATACTCGATGACATGGGTGCGGCTGGCGCGGTGCAATTCAACGGGTCCGGTCCCGTTCGTCACCTGAGGCTCCCTGGTAATACGCTCCAGGTCCGGGGTCAGGCCGTCTGCGCTTCGATCAAAGGCATTCCGTTCGAACCGTGTTTCAATCTCGACAGGAGAGACGAGCGTAGCTTCCGCGGATCGGTGTCTGGCATGGGCTTCGCCTATTGCGATTTCCGGCATCAAGGCGCTGCGCAGATGTTGCTGGCGCGCGCGGTGGCTCGGCCGCGTTCGTTGCATCCGCCGGGACATTCCCGCTCGGCCGATGCCGCCCACGCAGAGATATCCG
>VAZS01000328.1 GCA_005884855.1 Alphaproteobacteria bacterium
TTGCGCGCGCCTCTGGCGCGCAGTTGCCAACCAGTTCGATCGACGCGCCGCGCCGCGCGAGCGGACTGACACTCAGACTTATCTGCACAAGAAGCGGGCGTTTTCCGTACTATTACGCTCTCGCAATTAACCGGAGTGTAGAAGCACTCACCTTACTTCTCAATCCTGCGGAAGTGGCGCGCTCACCATCGAGCGCATCAGGCAGTCAGGAAAATCCCCATGAGCGTTTCGTTGCGGCTAACCCACAAGATCACGGCGATCGGGATCATTGGCGTGGTGGGGGTTATTCTGACCGGCGGCATCCACTTCTACGGCGAATCCGCGATGGC
>VAZS01000329.1 GCA_005884855.1 Alphaproteobacteria bacterium
CGGCTTCGTCCCAGCTATTAGCTTCGGCGCAATCGCTCTCGACTGAAAGCAACCGCCTCAAGCTCGAGATGGACAAGTTCCTCAACTCGGTGCGCGCTGCCTGATAACACGGGCCCGGCTCCAAATATCGGTTTTCGCAAAGCGAAGCGGCTACGTACCCGCCTGCGCTGCAGCCTCGGCCGGCGGCGTCGCGCTGCGGAACAATATCCGCTGGTACAGCCAGCCGATCGTCACAAGCACCAGGCCCAGACACATGAACGATAGCGCGCGGTAGACGCCCGTGAGCGTCGACATGTCAATCAGGAACGCCTTGAGGACCGTAAGCGCGATCACCGCGGCGGAAGCCAGTCGGGCGCGCTGCGAATTGAACAGGATGCCAATGCCGAGCAGCGCCACGCCGAATGCCAGCCAGGCAATCGAGTAGGTGTATTGCTCGGCGCCGGTAGTGGCGCCGCGGGTCAGGATAGGACCGTGATAGAGCCTGCGAATTTCAAACGTGAGATAGGCCAGCGCCAGAACGAGCGCACCCGCGGCGATTGTATTGACATAGGCGGGGTGTCGCCGGCCCGCCACCGCATAGGACAACAACAACGCCAGCAGCGCCGGCAGCGCGTAGCCCAGTAGCAGCAGGTTGATAAAGGGTCCGCCAACGTCGGTCGGCCACAAAATCGGCGTCTCCAGCAGGAAAAGCCCGAACACTGTGGCAAGTCCGGCATAGACCGTCAGCAACACCGCAGCGACGTTATGGACGATGCTACCGGTGCGGATGCGAAGCCGTTCCAGTCCGATCGCCATTGCCAGTGCGACACATACCTGGAGCGCGAATTCCGTGAGCGAACTATTGGTAGCATAGATGTTGCCGCCACTGACGGCATGGCGGATTTCCATGAACGCCAGCAGCACGGTGAACAGGATCGCGGCTCCCTCCACCGCGCGCAAAGGCGCATCGTCGCGGCGGCGGCGCATGAACTGACTTGCAATCCAGAATGACAGTGCCGGAATGCCATATCCCCACAGCAGCCAATTGAATATCGGAACTTGGCCGACCGCTGCTCCTGCGATGCGGGGCTCATAGCCGATCCGCAATACCACGATGCCTGCGAGAATGGCTGACAGCGAGCGCAGGAACGGAATCGGACGCTGCATTGAGATCCATGCGGCTGCCAAAGACATCAGCGCCAAGGCGATCGTGAGCCAACCCTTTTCAAGTGCAAAGGTCAGTGCCAGCGCCAGAGCGCTGAGCGAGCCGGTCGCGAACAGAGCGATCGAAATAGCCTGGCCCGGCCGGCTAGGGCGCCTCGTGAGGATTTCGGTTGCCGCGCCGTAGGCTCCCGCCAGCACCACAGCCACAATTGCGAAGGGAACAGAGCGATCAAGATGCGCGATCCGGGCATACAGTGCGACCAACAGCGCCAGCGGAGTGAACACGCCGGCCGCCGACCAAACCACCGGGATCATGGCGTTGCCCGAACGGCCCTGCGCCAGGAATCCCATCACACCAAAGCTCGCGGCGAAGATCGCAGCCGTGATCAGATGCGAGGTGACTGAGGCATCGGTCGCTGCGGGACCGATGCCGGGCAATGGCCCGCCCGGCACCACCAGCATGTCCGGATTGCCGCGCACTGCCCATTCGGCGAACACGATAAAGACTAAAGCTGCCGCGGCGGCAATCGCGCCGGTGGCGGCCTGGGCGCGCCATGCGACGATAAACGTGCCGCCCACCAGAGCCGTGAAGATAATGATGGCACTATCGGCATGAAAACTCGCGAGCACGACGATGGCCGCGCCCAACAGGTAGGCCGCGAGCGAACCGGAAGAGATCGGCTCGATCCGGCTTTCGTCGCCGGGCGGCCCGAACATGAACCCGCACACCACCAGCAGAGCCGCGAGGGCAAATCCTGAGATGACGTGGAAGCCGTGCGGTCCGATCA
>VAZS01000330.1 GCA_005884855.1 Alphaproteobacteria bacterium
AACGCCTCACGGAGGTCGAGGCCGGGAAATGGCTGGAAAGGGGGCAAAAGTACGCGTTCGGGTGCCCGCGGCTCGACGGCTCAATATCGCCGATAACTGTCATCCCCTACCGCGATCGAACTGTCGAGCTCGGCCCTCAAGGAGACATTCGTCCGAGCCAAGGGGGCAAGGCAGCCACTGGTCCGTGGCCACCTCACCGCACCGAATCCTCTATTACGCGACGACGAGCGTCGGCTTGAGGGTCACGGCCTGGGACACGTTGTAGAAGTTCGGCGAGGTCGCCATCACCGCCTCGTGGATCTCGGCGAACTGTTCCTTGGTGCCGTTGCCCTTGATGCGGACGACATAGCTCAGCTTCTCGTAGCCCGCCGGCACGGCGGGATCGATGCCGAGGAAGCCCCGCAGATCGATCTCGCCGTCGGTTTCGATCTCCAGGCTTTCGAGGGTGATCCCGCGCACTGCGCACTGCGCGACGTACCCGACCGTCATGCAGGCGTTGAGCGCCGCCAGCAGATGCTCCTGCGGATTAGCGAACCGGTTCGTGCCACCCAGTTCGCAGGGTTCGTCGATGTCGATCGAAAACCGGCGCGGCACGCGCTCTCCGCCGATCTCGAAGCCCTCGACTTGCGCGCGGCTCCGCGTCTGGCCTTGCCAGGTCGTGGTGACGCGCCAGTTGGTCTTGGCATGCGCGGCGCCCTGCTTGGCGCTGTCGATGAGAGCAAACAAATCGTCGAGATTGATGCCGTTGACGATGGTCGGTTCGGCGGTCTTCGCTTGGGCAGTCATGATGGATTTCCTTTGCTGGGGTGAGTACAGGTGTTTCGAGCCGGGTTTATTGGCCGGATTATTGCCGCGTGGCGAGCGCCGCTTGAATGCGCTGGCCCTGGTCTTTTGTGATCAGCCTGGCAAGCACCTTGCCGAAATGCGAGTGCTGGGCGCCCGAATGGATGTATTGCCAGCGGTAAGCCCGGAGGAAGGCGGCCTCGATTGCCTGCGCCTCGGCCGCGTCGACCGCACGGCCGCATTTCGCTGCGAAGTAGCCGGTGTCGGCTTTGACCTGAAGCTGCAGGATGCAATCCACCGCGGCGACCAGTTCGATGAAGTCATCGACGCCCCGGTCGCGTTGCTCCGCGCTCAGCCCGGAATCGTGACGTACCCACTCGAGCTCGTCGACGATCGCGTGCTGGCTTTCTTCTTTCCAGTGATAGAGGAACACGTCCTTGAACAGCTCGGAGAGATCGGTGTCGGGATCGATGCTCCGGCGATAGTGG
Organism: Alphaproteobacteria bacterium; assembly: GCA_005884855.1. Taxonomy (GTDB): domain Bacteria; phylum Pseudomonadota; class Alphaproteobacteria; order Rhizobiales; family Xanthobacteraceae; genus Bradyrhizobium. The sequence goes on from VAZS01000330.1 coordinate 1,272, forward strand.
AGTTGGCTGAACAGCTCGATATCGAGCGTCAACGCTAACACCGCCCAGGTGCTTCGGCCGAGCACCGCATGGGCGACGCCGTCAGGATCGATATCGAAGCGATAGCCGGCGGGCAACACCTCGCCGAGCATCGTGTCGATGCGGCGGAACAATGCCTGATGCTTCAGCTCCTCGTCGCTGAACCGGACCAGCGCCTCGAGCGCGACCTGGTCGCCGAAACAGTGATCGCGGGTCAATTCCAGGATCTTGGCCGTGATGAAGCGCTCGACCAGCCCAAACACATTGGCGTAGGTGCGGCCCTGGATCTGGCTGACGAACCGCTTTTCATCGGCCGACAGGGTGGTGAACGCGTCGGCCAGGGAGAGCCCGTCCGGGAGGAATTTTTGGGCGGTGTCGAAATGGCGCCTCCGGATGACGTCTTCGTCTAGATCCCAGCGCACCCGTTTGGAGGTCTGAATACAGCGCGCATACCGCCTGCTGTCGGAGATTTGCCCGCTATCGGAGATTTGGCTGAACGTGTCCATGTTCTTGCCTGCTTTCTTGCAGTGCCGACGAACCCGGTCGGCTGGGGCGGCTATCTTTAGGTTGGCGGGCGCCGGCGCGGCTATGACCGACCCGCCGGAAAACATGACCGGGACACCGGATCCTGCTAGGGAGGCGGGTATGGACGCATTATCCGACGTCTTGCGGGTGGCGCATTTGACCGGCGGCGTGTTCCTGCACGCCGAGTTCTTCGCGCCGTGGTGCATCGCGACGCGCGTCGGACCTGAGCATTGCGCGCCTGGTCTCGGGCCGGTTCTAGGGCCGGCGTCCCACCTGATTCCCTATCACTACATCATCGAAGGCGAGTTTCAGGTCAGGGTCGATGGCGAGGATGGAGCGGACCTCACGGTCGGGCCCGGTGAGGTCGTTCTGGTGCCGCGCAACGATTTGCACCTGATGGGCAGCGATTTGAGCCTAGCGCCGGTGCTGGGCAGCGACATCATTCAGCCGCCCAAGGATGGCGGACTTTTCTCGGTTCGTCACGGTGGCAATGGCGCGCGCACGCGGATGATCTGCGGCTTCCTCGGTTGCGCCGATGCCGAGTGTAATCCGGTGATCTCGACTCTACCGCCCCTGCTCAGGCTTAACGCCGAGCAGGGCGGAGCTGCCGAATGGATTC
>VAZS01000331.1 GCA_005884855.1 Alphaproteobacteria bacterium
CGCTATCTAAGAACAATCGGTCAAGCCGTCGCTCCATGTTGATTTACGTCAAGGCAATACTCCTGCCGAGTTGACGCGTGCGCGTGTAAATTCGCGCAATTCGCCAGCAATAGCAGCTGATGAGAACGCCGCGTCGAGGAAGAACGTCGGCGTGCGCGTCCAGCTCAAACTTGACACCGTGCAACAGCTGGGAGAGCTTCTGCCTGCGATGCGAGCGAACATTCTTCAGCGGAAACCCACTATTCAGGAAATGACGGCAGTCAGTCCGGTGTTTCGGCGAGTTGCATTATGCCGCCACGCTGCCCCGTACTAGCGCGTCAAGCGTAAGGTCAATTAATGACGCGATCCCCCGCGATTCATAAGCCAGGAGATCAGGCGGAGCGCCGGTTGGAGATCTCTGACCCGGCCCGGCAATGGGTCGCGGCGGCGGCGACCGCTGCGGCGGGTGGAATCGCCTATTTCCTGGCTGCGCGACTTAGTCTCTATCTGCTGAGAGAACCCGACGGCGTAGCCGTGTTTTGGCCGGCCAACGGCGTTGCAGCCGGCGCGTTAATAGCACTTGGTCGCGGCTCGCGATGGGCTGTGTCAATTGGAGCGGCGACGGCGTCGATCGTAGCCAATATATTGGGCGATCGAAGCTTTGTGGCCGCTGCCATCTTCGCGTTGTCCAACGTGGGCGAGGCCATCCTTGTGGCTGCCATTATCGAGCGACGATTCGGTACGCGCTTCAGCCTCGACCGTCTCCACAACGTCTTGGGATTGCTGCTGACAGCAGTTTTTGCGTCTGCCATTTCGGGGCTCGGTGGCGCTCTGGGCTACCGTTTGTTCCACAGCCCAAGCGCATCGAGTCTGATCACCTGGCAGCACTGGGTCGCATCCGATTCGCTCGGAATCGCGACGGTTGCGCCGCTGCTGATCGGAGTTGCGGCGTCCGTGCGCGTGCCACCGTCGCCAAAGGAGTTTGCCGAAGGAGCCGGAGCGCTCGGAGCGATAACGGTGATGAGCGCGATTTCGATCTTGCTACCCAGCGCATCATGGGCGACCGTACTCCCAATCACCCTATTCCCGGTGTTACTGTGGATCTCGGCCCGCTGCCAGCCCGTGTTCGCCGCGGCGGCCGCGTTTGTCGTTGCGCTCGCAATTGTGTCGGCAACGACTTTTGGCATCGGGTATTTCGGAGACCCTGGTCTCCCTATCAATAACCGGATCGAGGGTGCCCAAGCGAGCATTCTGACAACCTCGCTCTGTACGCTCGTTCTCGCCGCACTGTTCGCAGAGCGCCGTCAGCACGAGGCAGCGCTCAAGGAAACTGCAGCGCGGTTGGAACAGGCGTTGACGGCTGGAGCGGTGATGGCGTTCGAGTGGGATGCCCGCACCCGCGCATCATTCCATCACAGCGAGAGCGCGGCAAAAATAATTGGGTACGATCCGCAAGCATCCTTTACAGTAACGAAGTTTCGTAAGCTGATCCACTCGGCGGATTTTGCCCGATACAAAGCGAACTTGAGAAGTGTCCGACCTGACAAGCCATCTTATGCGGTAACCTTTCGTGTGACCCGACCCGACGGACGGGAAATATGGCTCGAGGAAACAGCAACGGCCGAGTTCGACGCGACTGGGCAATGTGTACGCGTTAAGGGCCTCACCGTTGACGTTACACAACGCAAGCGGACTGACGAACACCAACGCCTGCTGATCGCGGAGCTTGACCACCGCGTCAAGAACGTGCTCGCGCGCGTTGCCACGGTCGCCGAGTATACACGCCAGAGCAGCAGTACGATCGACGAGTTCATCCAAGCACTCGATGGGCGCATTCAAAGTATGGCCGTTGCGCATGAGCTATTGAGCCAAGGTGGCTGGCAGGCCATTCGGCTTGCGGATATTGTCCGTTCACAATTGGCTCCCTACGCGACAGACTCAAATACGATGACCGGCGGTCCCGATATTACGCTCAGCGCCACGGCAGCTGAGGCGCTGGCCATGGTGCTTCAAGAGCTTGTGACGAATGCCTCCAAGTACGGCGCCTTATCAATCCCGGGTGGCCAGGTGTCGGTACGTTGGCAATGCCGGCGCAGCGATGCAGGCGAAGGACTCATGATCGTCTGGAGTGAGACAGGAGGTCCGCCGGTATCAGTCCCGACTGAATACGGTTACGGAACCAGCCTCATTCGTGAGCTGGTTCCTCACGAGCTTGGTGGTACGGTCGACCTCGCATTTTCATCCGGCGGCTTGTGCTGCACAATCGAGATCCCCATCAAAGAAGTATCCAGCAATCTCATGAAAGACCAGTTCATCGACCCAGCCGCCTAGCGATGATCGGGCGCAAGTTCTCAAGAAGCCGTTGCTTGCTAACTGGCTTTTCCAGAATGGCCTCGACGTTTCGCGTCGGTAGAGAAACTGCCGCGTAGCCCGTGACGATGATGACCGGAATGCGTTGTTCCAGCAGCCGATCAATTAAGTTGCTGGAAGTTTCGCCGTGTCGCAGATTGACGTCGACTATGGCGACGTCTGGGGTGCGCTCGGCAACGAGCCGTTCTGCGTCCGCTGCGGTAGCAGCCGGTCCGACCACCTCCGCGCCTAACACGCGAAGCAGGCCCTTCATGGCTTTACCGACGTGCCAGGAATCCTCAACCAGGAGAATGCTCAGGCCTTTCAATTCCGCCAACCTAGCACTAAGCGGCTCGTGACTGCTCGATCCGGTCACTGGCATATCCCGACTGTTAGGCCATTTCGGCGGTTTGAATGCTGAGAAAGCAACGAGGTTTGCTCAACTGCGAAATCGTCGTGGCCCACCCAGCTTAGCTGGATGTATTTACTTTTGCGTGCAGATGAGCCTTAGCGTCTCTTCAATGTTGCGGGCCTTGGCGTACTCACTCAAGGTCGTCCGCGCTGCTTCGCAACGCTCTGCGCTCGTAAATTCCTGCGTTGATATTACAGCACCATTAATGGCTCCGCCAACCAAACTAACCACGATCAAAACGTGGACCATACTGTCCTCCCCGCCGTCTTAGCTAACTATGCGTGCTTCGGACCTGCAAGCACGACCTTTTTGGCCTCATTGTTTGCATTGCGACTTTAACGTCGTTCTGCAATTGGAGCAGTACAAGCTTCGCGAGATCTGCGCACTCCTCCGGCCGATCCAGCGCGGCCTTCCTCGATCTGCGTCGTCTTCCTTTGGGCAACCGATAAAGGCCGAGCGAATGGCGCGAATCTGATGTTCGCATAGCAAATGTCAGCGAGAAGCGTGCATTGACCTAAGTCAAGCGGATGACTACGCCAGCGGTGCTCGCTTGATAGCTCCGCAAGTGCGTCTCCGAGATGTGGTCGACGGTCTAATTCGGATCTAGAACAGCGGGCGGCGGGATCACTCCCTATTTCGGTTCGTGTCGCCCTAAGCTGTCCGCTAGGTGACCCTCAGCCCATCGATCAACCCTGAGCGAGGCAGCTATGTTTTCCTCAAGCGCGATGATCGAGCAGATGGAGAGGGCTACCAACTTCCCTAGGTTCCGAAACCCTCTCGCGGTTTACGAAATTAACGACGACATTGCCGAGAATCTTGACCGCGGGCAAACCTGCCGCTTCCAATCTGATGTACTCACAAGGCGCCGCTAATATCCTGTCCACTAGGACAATGGCTAACAGGTCAATAGTCCGGAAAACGGTTCTCTCGTAACTTTAATCCAGCAGTCCCGGTGACGGCAACATTGCCCAGTTGGTTCAGTGACTGAGTCAACGTGTATGAGTCTTACTATGCCTAGCTCGTTCCATAACGCTGACCGGCGGACCTATCGCAAAATTATGCTCTTAGGCTTACTGTTTTGCGGGGCGTTTGTGGCAATAAGCTTTTTTGCCCGGGAGCAGCCCCAAAACAATTACGTCCTTCAAAAGGCGGACAA
>VAZS01000112.1 GCA_005884855.1 Alphaproteobacteria bacterium
CCGGCTCCAGCCGGGCTTGGCAAGGTCCGGCCGACCGGCGTCTCACCCCTATTTACTCGCCGAAATTGCTCGCCAAGCACCCGAACAAGAGGGCTGAGTGGATACTCAGGCCCGCGCCCGTTCGCTGCGCACGTAGTGGAGTTCCACCGGGCGATCCGGTATGGCGATCCGGAAAGTGGCGCCAATGGTGCCTTCCACGAGGTGGATGTCGCCACCATGGGCGCGGACCAGTTCGGCGGCAATCGCCAGCCCGAGCCCGCTGCCGTCGGTCCTGCCGGAGCTCTGGAAAGCCTCGAACAGGTGGTCACGGGACTTTTGCGGAATGCCTGGACCGGTGTCGGAAATCTCCAGGATGGCAACAGTGCCCTCGCGTCGGCCGGTAATACGGATCTGCTGGGTCGCGGCATCGCCCTGCGGCCGGCTTTCCAGCGCCTGCTCCGCGTTGCGCACCAGATTGAGCAGCACGCGGAACAGCTGATCTGGGTCAGCGTCGATGGTGAGCCCACGTTCGATCGCGCTGATCCAGGTGATCGAGGCATCCGAGCCTATTCCTGCGGATTCCCGAACCTCCGTGACAATGGGCTCGACCGCCACCATGCGGCGATCGGGCGCTGCCTCCTGCGCGCGGCCATAGGACAGCGTCGATTGGCAAAAGGCGATGGCGCGCTCCAACGAGCGCATCAGCTTCGGCGCAAAGCGCTGGACCCGCGGATCGGGCACGCTGGCGAGCTGATCGGACAACAATTGCGAATACGCCAGCAGGTTGCGCAGATCGTGATTGATCTTCGAGACCGCGAGCCCAAGCGCCGCCAGCCTGCTCTTCTGATGCAGCATCGAGACCAGGTCGCGCTGCATGTCGGACAATTCGCGCTCGGCGAGGCCAATCTCGTCGCCACGCTGACTGGGCACGATAATCCGCGCAGAGCTCTCCGGATCCTCGTGAAAAGCAACCAGGCTCGCGGTCAGACGCCGCATTGGGCGCACGAACAGGTAATGCAGCGCCAGGTAAATCAACGCCGCGGTGAGCACGGCGATGGCGAGCGAGATCAACAGCAGATTGCGCGAGAAACCGTACATCGCCTGACGCAGCGGGGCCTCATCGATCACCACCTCGATGAATTGCGCGCCGCCCGGCGCAGGGCCGATCACGCGGATCGACTGATTGCCGGTTTCGAACATGATTTCCAGGGAATCGACGATCGCCGACCACACCGTTATCGCTCGCATGTCGTAATCATGGTCGATCGCGGGCGGCAGATCGGCACTGGCTAGAAGCCGGCGCTGCTGCCCCATCTTGATGGCGACCGCGCGCGCGCCGATGCTGCCGAGGATCTGCCGCGCCAGTGAATCCGGCACCATGCCCGAAGGCGCGGCATCGAGCACCAGCGCCGCGGTGTTCGCCGCCGCCAGCCGATCATTCAGCCGATTGATCCGGAAGTTTGCAATCGCCGGCACGTAGACCAGCACTTCCGCGATCATGACCAGCGGAATAGTCAACAACAGCAGCTTGCCGGACAGCCCGAGCCGGCGCGGCTGCCTGGGTCGTTGGGTTTCGATGGTCGGCTGTTCCTGGGTTTCTGACACGATCTCTCTTCGCGCCTCTAGGATGCGACTCACGCCGGAACCGGTCAAATTACGGATCGCTCATGTCCGGCAAATGTCGCGCTGATGTCTTGGGGTCCGTGATCTAATGTTGGCCTTCACAAATCGCCATTGTTGCACCGGAAAACACTGCGGAGATTGAGTTATTCGGACAGTTTTCCAACGAAATTGCGCCGTTTCGAAGGGGCAACAGCGATATCCCGCCACGTTGACGAAAACCGGCCGCTCCCGTATAAGCCGCGCCAATTGTCCGCGATGACCCGGTCCGACCGGGGCGGCCCATAATAGGCCGTAAACGGCTCGCTTTTGGGCTTTCCATCACCGGACGCACCTCATTATCAGGCATCATTGCCGGGTCAGCGGAGAACGAGCCGTGAAGCGGACTTATCAACCGAGCAAACTGGTGCGCAAGCGCCGTCACGGCTTTCGTGCCCGCCTTGCGACCGCCGGTGGCCGCAAGGTGCTCGCCGCGCGCCGCGCCCGGGGCCGCAAGCGTCTGAGCGCCTGAGCCGGGCTTCCCGGAGATTCCATCATGGATCGGTTAAGGCAGCGGGCGGACTTCCTCGCCGTTGCCAATGGCGCGCGGGTCAACAGCGCTGCCTTCGTGGTGCAAAGCCGCCCCCGCGACGATCACGGCCCGGTCCGGGTCGGCTTCACCGTTACCAGGAAGAATGGCACCGCGACCGAGCGGAATCGCATCCGGCGCCGGCTTCGCGAATTGGTGAAGCGGGTGGATCCCATAACAATGCGACCGCACAGCGATTATGTGCTAGTCGGCCGTCGTGCCGCGCTGAACCGCGACTTTGCCACCATGCTCGACGATCTCCGCTCGGCGCTGCATCGCCTCGAGCGGCAGCCATCAAAACCGAATGACAAGCCGCACCCGAATTGAATGACGAGAGCTTGAACGATGACCGATAATCGCAACACCATCCTCGCCGTCATTCTGTCCGGGCTTGTGCTGATCGCCTGGCAATATTTTTACAACATGCCGCAGATGGAGAAGCAGCGCGCCGCGCAGCAAGCCCAAAGCGAAATGGCAAAACCCGCGCCGCAGGGTGGAAGCGCAACGCCTTCGACCGCGCCACAAACCGGGGCGGGTTCAGCGCCATCGGCCAACGCGCCCGCTCAACCGGCCTCGGCCGCGCCCGCCGTCAGCCGTGATAGCGCGGTGGCCGCAACGCCTCGCCTCAAGATCGATACCCCCCGCCTGATCGGCAGCATTTCGCTCAAAGGCGCGCGCATTGATGATCTGTCGCTGGTGCAGTTCCGCGAAACCGTTGATCCCACATCGCCCGCGATCGTATTGTATTCGCCTTCCGGTACCGCCAATCCCTATTACGCGGAGTTCGGCTGGGTCGCAGCCAGCGGTTCGACGGTGAGGATACCCGACCAGAATACGGTATGGCAGCAGGAGGGTTCAGGCAGCCTGACGCCCAGCACCCCGGTCACGCTGAAATATGACAATGGCGACGGGCTGACTTTCCGCCGCACCATTTCGATCGACGACCGCTACCTGTTCTCGATCAAGGACGACGTCAGCAATGTCGGCAGTGCGCCGGTCACGCTTTATCCGTTCGCGCTGATCTCGCGCCACGGCACCCCGCAGGTCGCGGGTTATTATATCCTGCACGAAGGCCTGATCGGTTATCTCGGCGAGCAGGGCTTGCAGGAATACGGCTACAAGAAAATCGATGACGCCAAGGCAGTCAGCTTCAAGGTCACCGACGGCTGGCTCGGCATCACCGACAAATACTGGGCCTCGGCGCTGTTGCCCGACACCAAGGCGCAGCTTCAGGCGCGGTTCTCCTCCAATCTCGTCGGCACGGTGCGCACCTACCAGACCGATTACCTGGAGGATCCGCAGACCATCGCCATCGGCGGCACCGCGAGCGCCAATGCGCGGCTGTTCGCCGGCGCCAAGGAAGCCAGCGTTGTCGGCATCAATTTCCCGCTTGCGGGACTTGGCGGATACAACAAGCAGCTTTCGCTCAATCACTTCGACCTGCTGATCGACTGGGGCTGGTTCTATTTCATCACCAAGCCGATGTTCCTGGCGCTGGACTTCTTCTATCACCTGGTAGGAAATTTCGGCATTTCCATTCTGTTGGTGACGGTGCTGGTAAAGCTGCTGTTCTTCCCGCTGGCCAACAAATCCTACGCTTCGATGGCGAAGATGAAATCGGTGCAGCCGCAACTGGCCGCGCTGAAGGAGCGCTATCCCGACGACAAGATGAAACAGCAGCAGGAGATGATGGAAATCTATAAGAAGGAGAAGATCAACCCAATCGCCGGTTGTCTTCCCGTCGCCTTGCAGATTCCGGTGTTCTTCTCGCTCTACAAGGTGTTGTTCGTCACCATTGAAATGCGGCACGCGCCGTTCTTTGGCTGGA
>VAZS01000113.1 GCA_005884855.1 Alphaproteobacteria bacterium
ATCACCACCGTGGTTCCGCGCTTTTTCAGCTGCAGGATGCAATCGGTCAGCGCCGCATCGCCCTCGGCATCGAGATTCGAACTCGGCTCATCAAGGACAATGAGGCTGGGGTCGCCGTACACGGCGCGCGCAAGCCCGATGCGCTGGCGGAAGCCGCCCGAGAGAATGGCGCCGCCCTCGCCGACCTGGGTATCGTAGCCATTGGGCAGTCGGAGGATCATCTCGTGAACCCCGGCCATCTGCGCCGCCTGGATCACCTGATGGTCCTCGCCGTCCTGAAAGCGGCTGATGTTGGCGGCAACCGAATCAGCGAATAACTCGATGTCCTGCGGCAGATAGCCGAGATGATGGCCAAGCGAGGTCCGCGCCCAGACCGAGACATCCGAGCCGTCGATTCGGACCGCACCGGCCGATGGTGTGAGCACCCCCACGAGGTGGCGCGCCAGCGTGGATTTTCCGGCGCCGGAGGGGCCGATGATTCCCAATACTTCGCCGGACTCGATCCCGAATGCGATGCCGCGCAAGATCGGCTTATTGGTAAGCGGCGGGACAAACGTCAGAGCCTCGACCGCCAGACGACCGTCCGGCCGCGGCAGCGAAAGGCTGGTTTGGCGCGGCGGATTGGCCGACAACAGCTCGCGCACGCGCAAGAACGCACTGCGCGCCGAGACGAGGTTGCGCCAGGATCCAACGATCTGCTCGACTGGCTGCAAAGCCCGCCCGAGCAGAATGCTGGCTGCAAACATCGCGCCAACCGTGGCCAGCCGCTCGATCACCAGATAGGCGCCAAGGCCTAAGATCAACGACTGCATCGAAAGCCGCAGAAACTTAATCAGGCTTTGCATGGTGGCGGCGCGGTCGCTCGCGGTGACCTGGCGCTCCAGCATGCGGTTACGATCACGGGCCCAGCGCTTCAGCAGGCCATCGGTCATGCCCATCGCGCGCACCACTTCGGTGTTGCGCAGGCTCATTTCGGTGAAGCTGTAGTTACGCGACGCTGCCTCGCCGGACTCGGTCAGCGGTGGCTTGACGATCCACTCGTTCAGCCGCGCCATCAACACGAGAAGAACAGAGCATCCCAGCGCAAATGCGCCGAGCGCGGGATGAAGTACGAAGATCACCCCGATATAGATCGGCGCCCACGGCAGATCGAAGATCGCATGAATGCCCATCCCGGTGATGAACTGGCGGAAGGTGTCGAAATCGCGCAGCAGCTGGCTGCGCGCTCCGCCGGAAGTTGCGGAGCGATCGATGATTGCTGTCATCACCCGAGCGGCGATGTTCTGGTCGAGCCGAATGCTGGCGCGCGTCAGCACGCGGGCGCGGACCGCATCGAGACCTGCGAGCGCCATGAACGCCAGCAGAAGCGCAATGGTCAGCATCACCAGCGTGACCTCGCTGGCGCTTGAGATCACCCGGTCATAGACCTGCAACATGTACAGCGGGCCCGCCAGATAAAGCAGGTTGATAGCCAGGCTGAACATCGCTGCGGTGAGGAAATAACTCCGGGCGGTCTGCAACAGACGGCGGAGCTCGTCAGTTCTCTTGCTGGGCGCAACACTCAAAAAAATTGGCGGAAAACCGCCCCCCCTGAAATCACGCGATCTGCCGCTAGACACGATCGGCAGGGCAACTAATGGATTCAGTATAGGCCAGAATTGGCGGCGATTATTTCTTTATCTATGAGCATGTTTAACATAGCCCGGGGTTGGACGGAAGCCGCATAACCGGCCACGCGGTTGTCACCGAACGTTCTGTTATGCCCCGTATTTACCACGTGTTTCTGCAACTTCTTCGTGCAGCGCGGCAGCCACAGTCGGAAGCTTTTTAGGTCATACGTGGCAAGTTGAAGGAAGTACACCTGGGGAACTACAAGTAGGCTCCAGCCTTATTCGAGAAACAACCCTGCAACTTCAATGTAGATTGAACGTATCCGGGCCGCGATGGCGCGCAGTCTATTTAGGGAGGCATGATTGCTTCGCCGGTGGTGAGGTCGTTTGCCTTAACCGACGCGCCAGAATTCAGTTCGGGGTGACGGGCGGCTTCTGAGCCAGCACGGCGTCGGCGCTCTTCGTCAGCCCACCGGCCACTTGTCGTGCCGCATCTGGCGACAGTGCATAGCCTCCCTGGTTCTCCAAACGATGGTTGACAATCAGCAGGACAAAGCCGCGGCCGCTGGTGTCGGCGGTCACGGTAAGGTTCTTCGGCACTTGAAATCTAACCTCATCGGGATTTGCAACGGCACCGCCGTTGTGCTTCGGCGCGGGAGCCGCGATCGCGTTGGACGCAGCACCGGCATTCGCCGATGGCTCGAGACTGCTTTTCGCTCGGGTCAGGGCGTCGATGAGAGGATCGAGGCATTCACGAGCAAACCTGAGCTCGATGCTACCGATGTACTTTCCGCCGGCGTCAACGATAACTTCCTTTTTGTCATCGGAAAGCCTCGAAGACTTCACCTCCGCTATCCTGATTGCCATTCGCTCCTCCCGTTCGGGGACTAGCCAAACCTATTGATCGCTTGACGGTATGATAACGAGAGGGCCCGCGCCTTGTCACGGACCTTCTGCACTCAGCGTGAGCGTCGGGACTAGTCGTGAACCTGGACGGCGTTGAAGCTTTGCGACCCTATCGCGCGTGTTGCCTTAAGTTTGCACCGGCTGCTTCAACTCGGCGGTCGGCAGTCACCAACTCTGTGTGCGACCAGAGTTTCCTTTGCGGCGATCTTTCCCGTCTTGCCCTCATTGATCTCCGTGTAACCGCTGTCGCCCTTGACGTTGATCTCGGTTCTGATCGGTGACGTACCTCGACAGGTTTTCTGAAACACGTAGGTGTCGTCGGTCTTCCGAATGTCCCTGGCAGGGCAAAATCCAAGCCGCGACGTGAACTCATACCGGAGCACCCGGCTTGGGTTGACACAGCGCGTTGTTTCCCGGGCAAAGCCGCTGATTTGCAACAGATCCGACGACTTGCCGTTGGTCTCCAGTGTCCGCTCGAATTTCCACAACCCTCCTCGAAGCACAGGTCCGTCATAGGCGGACACTGCGGACGTAGTGGCAAGTAGCGCGGCCAAGGCGGCGAGAGCCAGTAGCAAGGGCCTTTGGATCGGGTTGGGGTTATGAGGGGGAGCAATTTGGGTCATGGCGACGCTCCAGATT
>VAZS01000114.1 GCA_005884855.1 Alphaproteobacteria bacterium
CGGCGCGGTCACGTGCCTGGAACTGCCGATATGGATGAAGTCATCAGGGCGAAGCGCCAACAGACCGCCGGCTCCGGCACGCGCGCGATAACGATTCGCGGCGCGCGCGAGCACAATCTGAAAAACATCGATGTGGAAATTCCCCGCGACAGGCTCGTTGTCTTCACGGGACTCTCAGGCTCGGGCAAATCGTCGCTGGCCTTCGATACGATCTATGCCGAGGGACAGCGGCGCTACGTCGAATCGCTGTCGGCCTATGCCCGCCAGTTCCTGGAGATGATGCAGAAACCCGATGTCGACCAGATCGACGGGCTGTCGCCGGCGATCTCGATCGAGCAGAAGACGACTTCGAAGAATCCGCGTTCGACCGTCGGTACCGTTACCGAGATCTACGACTATATGCGGCTGTTGTGGGCGCGGGTCGGGGTGCCGTATTCGCCGGCGACGGGTTTGCCGATTGAAAGCCAGATCGTCTCGCAGATGGTCGATCGCGTACTGGCGTTGCCCGAGGGCACCCGCCTGTATCTGCTGGCGCCGGTGGTGCGCGGCCGCAAGGGCGAGTACCGCAAGGAGCTCGCCGAATATCTCAAGAAGGGCTTCCAGCGGGTCAAGATCGACGGCACGTTTTACGAATTGGCGGAGGCGCCCGTTCTCGACAAGAAGTTTCCTCACGACATCGATGTTGTGGTGGATCGAATCGTGGTGCGGCCGGATATCGGCCAGCGCCTGGCCGAGAGTTTCGAGACCGCGCTGAAGCTCGCCGAAGGGCTCGCCGTCGTCGAGTATGCCGACGACCCCGCCTCCGCGGCAGACGAAAAGAAGTCCGAGAAGAAGACAGCAAAAATTCACGACAAGAGCGGACCGGAACGGATCCTGTTCTCGGAGAAATTCGCCTGCCCGGTGTCCGGTTTCACCATCCCGGAAATCGAGCCTCGGCTGTTCTCCTTCAACAACCCGTACGGCGCGTGCCCAGCCTGCGGCGGCCTCGGCGTCGAGCAGCATATCGACGAGGACCTCGTCATTCCCGACAAGGACCTGACCTTGCGCCGGGGCGCGATCGCGCCTTGGGCGAAATCGTCATCGCCATATTACATCCAGACGCTGAGCGCGCTCGGCAAATTCTACAAGTTCACGCTCGACACCAAATGGAAGGACCTGCCGAAGAAGACTCAGTACGCGATCCTGCACGGCTCCGGCGAGGACGAGATCAAGTTCTCCTACGAAGACGGCGTGCGCTCTTACGACACCAAAAAGCCGTTCGAGGGCGTCATCACCAATATCGACCGCCGCTATCGCGAGACCGAGAGCGAATGGGCTCGCGAAGAACTCGCGAAGTATTTCTCCGATATCCCGTGCGAAGCCTGCAACGGTTATCGACTCAAGCCTGAAGCGCTCTGTGTCAAGATCGCCGACAAACACATCGGCGAAATCTCGGAACTGTCGGTGCGCCGCGCCGGCGAATGGTTCGAGACCGTGCCGAAGGCGCTCAACGCGCAGCAGAACGAAATCGCTGCGCGAGTGCTGAAGGAAATCCGCGAGCGGCTGTCGTTCCTGCTCGATGTCGGGCTCAATTACCTGACCCTGGCCCGCGCCTCAGGCACCCTGTCAGGCGGCGAGAGCCAGCGCATTCGGCTCGCGTCACAGATCGGCTCGGGCCTGACCGGGGTGCTGTACGTGCTGGATGAGCCCTCGATCGGCCTGCATCAGCGCGACAACGCACGCTTGCTGGAAACACTGAAGCGGCTGCGCGACCTCGGCAACACCGTGATCGTCGTCGAGCACGACGAAGACGCCATCCGGCTCGCCGATCACGTGCTGGATATCGGTCCGGGCGCGGGCATCCATGGCGGCCACATCGTCGCGCAAGGCACGCCCGCCGACATCATGAACAGTCCGAATTCGCTGACGGGGAAATATCTCACCGGCGAATTGGCGGTGGATATACCGGAGCGCAGGCCGCCGAACCATCGCCGCACCATCAAGGTCGTCAATGCACGGGGCAACAATCTGAAGAACGTCTCGGCGGAGATACCGCTAGGCCTGTTCACCTGCGTCACCGGCGTCTCCGGCGGCGGTAAGTCGACGCTTCTGATCGACACATTGTATCGGGCGATCGCGCGCAAGCTCAACAACGCCAGCGAAGGCGCCGCGCCGCACGACCGCATCGAGGGTCTGGAGCATATCGACAAGATCATCGACATCGACCAGTCGCCGATCGGCCGCACTCCGCGCTCCAACCCGGCAACCTATACCGGCGCGTTCACCCCGATCCGCGAGTGGTTCGCCGGCCTGCCGGAGTCCAAGGCGCGCGGCTACGAGCCCGGGCGGTTTTCCTTTAACGTCAAGGGAGGCCGCTGCGAAGCCTGCCAGGGCGACGGCGTCATCAAGATCGAGATGCACTTCCTGCCCGACGTTTACGTCACCTGCGACGTCTGCAAGGGCAAACGTTACAACCGCGAGACCCTGGAGGTGCTGTTCAAGGGCAAATCGATCGCTGACGTGCTGGATATGACAGTCGAGGAAGCCGCCGAATTCTTCAAAGCGGTGCCGCGGGTGCGCGAAACCTTTAAGACGCTACACCGGGTCGGACTCGACTACATCCATGTCGGCCAGCAGGCGACCACGCTCTCAGGCGGTGAAGCGCAGCGGGTCAAGCTTGCAAAAGAGCTGTCGAAGCGTGCGACCGGGCGCACGCTCTACATCCTGGACGAGCCGACCACCGGCCTGCACTTCCACGACGTGAAGAAACTGCTGGAGGTGCTGCACGAACTCGTGTCGCAGGGAAATACAGTGGTCGTTATCGAGCACAATCTCGAGGTGATCAAGACCGCCGACTGGGTGATCGATCTCGGCCCGGAAGGTGGTGACGGCGGTGGCGAAATTATCGCCTGGGGCCCGCCGGAAGACATCGTCAGAGCACCGCGCAGCTACACGGGCAAGTTTTTAGCACCGGTGCTGGCCAAGAAAAGGAAACGCGGGACCAGCGAGGCCGCGGAGTGAGGAGATTAGGATCTATGTCCGTCGCGCCCGGGCAAAAATGAAATTTGGGAATCAGGAGTCTGCGTCGCTGTCGTCCAACCGCGAACATCGGTGGTTATGGGTTCCTGCTTTCGCAGGAACAACCCGCGCGAGGTCATTGCCTGCCACAAACGGCGATGCGTTTGCGCACTGGAGCGAAAACCACGAAGCAATTCCATCTTCCTTCTGGGCCTGAATGGATTGCTTCGCTTGCGCTCGCAATGACGCTGATGGAGCGCACGGCCTCTCAATTGTCATTGCGAGAGCGAAGCGACGAAGCAATCCATGCTTTCACTTCCACTCGTCGTCATGGCCGGGCTTGTCCCAGCCATCCACGTCTTTTTTCTTGAGGTAAACAAACGAGGACGTGGATGCCCGGGACAAGCCAGGACAAGCCCGGGCATGACGGAGATAGCGCGTTGAAATTAGACACGAGCGCGAGAGGGGCGGCTCAGGAACTACTCATCAATCGCCGCCTCCACGAACCCCGCCGGATCGTCCCAGAACTCGCGCATTACCTTGAAGTGATCGGTCTGCTCGACACTCACCGTCTCCAGTCCATATTTCGACAAGCGCAGCAGACGCGCATTGGGATAGGCCATCAACATCGGCGAATGCGTGGCCATGATTATCTGGCAATTCCGGGAATTGTCCATTCGCCGCATCAGCTTCAGAAATTCTATTTGGCGCGACGGCGACAGCGCCGACTCGGGTTCGTCAAAGATATAGATCCCTTGTTTTTGACAGCGCTCTTCAAAAAAGCGCAGGAAGCCTTCTCCGTGCGAGTACGACAGGTAATCCGGCGGGCCGTTCTTTGACCCTTGACCCACCTCATCGAGATAACGGGCGATGGAAAAGAAGCTCTCGGCCCGGAAGAACCACCCGCTGGTAATTTTCGGCAGCCAGCTTGCACGCAGTGCCTCTGAGAG
>VAZS01000368.1 GCA_005884855.1 Alphaproteobacteria bacterium
TGCAGGAAAAAACGCAACGAGCGCTCCGGATGGATCGAACGCGCTGACGGTCTGGCGCGATTTATCAACTTCAATACGGCCAACCGTTAATTTCGGCTTATCAGGTACATTGGCGACAAAAATGAATTCGCCAGCCCGATCGAATTTCTTTCCAGGATTCAGCGCGACCAGCAACTCTTCGCTCATATGAAACTTCTCGGCGATGGCTTCTCGTGGACTGGTGTAGCTGAGGGCCTTAAGTCCTTTCATGCTGTCCATCTTCGCCGGAACTTTCTTTAGGAACGGCCCCTTCACATCCCTTTCGGAAATCGTGTACTCGACGATAACCGGATCGCTGCTCACCTCGGCGAGCTTGTCCCAAATTTCTGGCGTGATCGGACTATCGGATGCCAGCCCGTTGGCCTCGGCAAACGCCCTCAGCGCTTTTTGCGCGTTTTCGCCGAGCTTGCCATCGATCTCTCCGGGAGAAAAAAGAGCCCGCGCCAGCAGGACCTCCGCCCTTACGATGACAGGATCGATCTTTTCCTTGACATTCGGCTTTTTGGTATTCGGCGCGGCGCGATATTCCGCGTTGTTGATCTGCGCGGCATCGATGGCGGCTGCCGCTGGAAAGATCAACCAGCCCAAAAAAACCGTGGCCAACAAGCAGCGGATCATCAGTTAGCCTCCAGCAAAAGCTCACACAGATAATGAGCTTGGGGCTGGTAAGTTCCTCCCGAAGGATCATCAAGCAGGGTGTTACTTGGTCCGCTGCACCGCCGGTTTCTCGACGGGCTTTTTGACGTCACTCAGGTTGTGCGAGGTGTTGATCAGCGCGATATGGGTCAGCGCCTGCGGGAAATTGCCCGTCTGCCGGCCCGCGTCGGGATCGAATTCTTCCGACAACAGCCCGAGATCGTTCGCCACCGCGACCACGCGCTCGAACAGCGCCTGCGCCTTGCCGATCTCGCCCGTTAGCACATACGCATCGGCGAGCCATAGACTGCAGGCAAGAAACGCACCTTCAGTCGGTTGCTGGTCCGGTGCCTCACGAGGATCATGGCGCAGCACAAATCCGTCTCGCATCAGGTGGTTTTCGATCGCTGTTATGGTGCCGCGAACGCGCGGGTCTGAAGCCGGAAGAAAGCCCACGGCCGGCAAGAGCAGGACGCTCGCATCGAGAAGCTGCGAGCCGTAAGACTCGACGAATGCGTTTTGTCCGGGATCGAAACCCTTTTCGCAGACATCGCGGCATATCCTGTCGCGCAAGGTCCGCCAACGCTCTACCGGAGCGACAAAGCCGAATTTCTCAACGGTTTTAACGGCGCGATCGAACGCGACCCATGCCATCACTTTTGAAAGCACGTAGTGCTTGCCGCTGCCGCGCCGCTCCCAGATGCCGTGATCCGGCTGATCCCAGACTTCCGCCAAGTGCCCCAGCACCGCGCGTTCGAGCTCCCACGTGCTATGTTCGAGTTTCAATTTGGCAATGCGCGATTGGTGGAACGCGTCCATCAACTCACCGTACACGTCGAGTTGCAACTGGGCATGCGCGGCGTTGCCGGCCCGAACCGGCTTTGCGCCTTCATAACCAGCCAACCAGCCCACCTCCCATTCCAACAGCCGCCGTTGACCCATGATACCGTACATGATTTGCATGTTGGCAGGCGCTCCCGCCGCTGCGCGCAACAGCCAATTGTGCCACGCGGCCGCCTCTTCGGTGTAGCCGGAGTTCATCAGCGCGAGCAGCGTGAACGTGGCGTCGCGCAGCCAGCAGAAGCGGTAATCCCAGTTCTTCGCGCCACCGAGCTTTTCCGGTAGCGAAGCCGTCGGCGCCGCGACAATGCCGCCGGTCGGGCCATAGGTCAGCGCCTTCAGCGTGATCAACGATCGCATCACAAGGTTGCGGTTCTCGCCATCATAGGTGCAATGACTGCACCAGCTGGTCCAGAACTCTTCGGTCTCCTCTAACGCGTAAGCTGGGTTGATCGGCTTAGGGACTGGAAGATGCGAGGCGCCATAAGTCAGCACGAAAGGAATGGTTTCGCCTTCCTTCACTTCGAAATCGGCCACCGTGGTCAGATCCTCGCCGCGCGTCTTCACGGGAGTGCGCAGCACGGTCATGTCCTGCCCACAGATCGCGAGTATCGCGCCCTCCTCGGTTCGCCTGACCCAGGGAACATCCGAGCCAAAGCCGAAGCGGATCACCAGCTGCATCTTCATCTTGACGGTGCCCCTGACGCCGCGCACCAACCGGACGACATCGGAAGCATTGCCGCGCGGTGGCATGAAGTCGATCAGTGCAACATCGCCGGTTGCAGTCTCAAACCGCGTCTCGAGAATCAGGGTATTGTCCCAGTAACGACGGGAAGAGTTGGTGATCTCGTCCACGGGGGCAATCAGCCATCGTCCATTACGGTTTGTGCCAAGCAGGGCTGCAAAACAAGGATCAGAATCGAAGGCCGGCCAGCAGAGCCAATCGATCGACCCATCGCGGCCGACCAAAGCCGCTGTCTCGCAATCCCCGATCAGTCCATAGTCTTCGATCCGTAAAGACAACGCTCATCACCATTCAATTCAAGGCGCGTCAGAGCGCCCGGTGCATCCGCTCCTCAGTAACCTTTTTGAGCGCGGCGAGATCGATCGCCGCTGGAATATCGTCAATTGCAAGCGGCAGCCGCCTTCGCCAGTTCGGATGTTCGTTGACGGTCCCCGGAATATTGGGCTGATCGAGCACGCCGAGCAGGTCCTCCAGCGAGATCGCAAGCAGACGCGATTTGGTCCGCGCGAGGAAGCCGGCCACTGCAAAAAGATCATGATGCTCGATGCCGTGATGACGCAGCACCTCGCTCAGCATAGTCAGCGCATGCCAGCGTGCGTCGTCGCTTTCACCAGGATCGACACCGAGCGAGCGTTTTACGTTCAGGTCGCTGAACGAGCGCCAGCCCGCATAAGTCGAGAGGTCGTGGGTGTTGAAGGTGACCAGCGCATTGGCCGCGTAATGGTCGATATCACGAAACCTGCCGTGCTCGTCGCGCTCGAACATCATCACTTGATAGGACCAAATTCCCCAGTCCCCCAACTGGTCGCGAAACCCTTCCGGGACAGTGCCGAGGTCTTCACCGATCACCACGCAACGATGCGCCTGGCTCTCCTGCGCTGTCGCGGCCAGCAGGGCTTCGCAAGGCATATCGACGTAGACGCCGTTATCGGCTGCAAACCCGTGCGGCACCAAATAGAGCCGCTTCAAACCGAGCACGTGATCGAGTCGGATCGCGCCAGCGTAGCGCATCGAGGCGCGCAGCATCTGCCGGTACGGTTCAAACGATCTGATTTCCAGGCCGGCCGAATTGAAGCCTGCGAGCCCCCAGTTCTGGCCTGCCGTATTCATCGCATCTGGCGGGGCTCCAACGGCGAGATGGCGAGAAATCGCGGACTGCTCGTTCCAGGCATCGAAACCGTCGGACTGCACGCCGACCGCTACATCGAGGTAAAGTCCGACCTCCATGCCGAGTTCTTTAGCGTGGCGTTGGCAATTCCCGAGCTGCCGATCGGCCGTCCACTGGATGAATTCGACGAACTCGATCTCGGCTTCGTCCTCGCCCTGACGCAGCCTGGCGCATTTGGCTTCATCGGGCTGCCTCCATTCTTCCGGCCATTCCCACCACGGCCTTTTGAATTTGTGTCGCAGCACTTCAAAACAGGCGAAGCGCAATAGCACCGCCCCAGCCTCTGCGCGAAATCTCTCAAAATCGTGCCGTTGTTCGCTTTGGGGATGGGCTTTGAAGCGAGCAAATGCGGACCGCAGCGCTCGCCATTTCAGCCCGGCAACCCCCGCATAATCGACGACATCGCTTTGTCGCAGCCCCCCGAGCGTTTGGCTTTCCTCGCCGGATTGAAATCCAGGCACGTGTTCAACGTCGATATAAAGCGGATTCAAAAACAGCCGGCTGTTTGGCGAATAAGGGCTGCAATCGGCCGGCCGGTCGTCGCATAACACGTGCAGCGGATTGACGCCGACTCCATCGGCACCGAACCCGGCCGCGAGTTCGATCAGGCGGTGGAGATCGCTGAAATCCCCGATGCCCCAGTTGCGCACCGACCTCACGCCATAGAGCTGGACAGCGAGGAGCCAGCAGCGGTCGAAATCGCCGCCATAGGCTTTTGGCGGCGCGACGATGAACGGCGCTTCGTCGGTCAATGACGCAGCATCCGTCAGATGCAGCCGATACGATCCTTCAGACAGGTCCGCCGGCCAAAAGATCACGCGATCGCCGGAATCCGCTTGACCGACGCGGACCTCGCCTTCGGCGATAACCCTCTCCTGCGCAACGATTTTCCACCGCAGCGGAAGCGTGGGCGGCCGTTTGAGCCTGGTGCACCCGGGACGGCCGGACCGCACCACCACCGCTTCGTCGAGGAAGTGGTGGGGGGCACGAGGCGGCAGGGCATCGATAATAGTCTTGAGCGCGGCCTCATCTGTCGCACGCCGCCGACCCTGAGCGTCGGTAAACTCGGTGTGGATGCCCAACTCTTTGGCTTTGGTGAAAAGGTCCATTCGGCACGCGGTTTGCACGCAACAGGCCGGGGGCCGTCGCAAAAAATCCTAGATGAATCCGGATGATAACCGGATCTAACGCTCAGCCACCCCCGACGTTCCCTGGAACCAATGCCCAGCCAGCGGCTTCTATACCTGTCTGGGGTATCTCCTTTCCGGCGACCGAAAGGGACGTCATCCCATACCGATGGCATCACCGTGAACAAAACAACTCAAACTGTCGAGAGCGCCGCGGTCGGCGGCGTTTTCCATATTGAAGATGTTTATCCGCTGATCGACGGCGGCCGCTTTCCGGTGAAACGGATCGCCGGTGAGCGGGTCGAGGTCTGGGCGGATATCTATCGCGATGGGCACGACGTGGTGAGCGCCGCGCTGGTTTGGCGTCGCGAGCGCGATCGGGAGTGGCGGCGCGAGCCCATGACTCACCACAGCAACGATCGCTGGGGCGGATCGTTCGTGCCGGATCAGCCCGGACGTTATGTTTATGCCCTCGAGGCCTGGACCGACGAATTCGCGACCTGGCGGCGCGGCTTCGAACTGAAGCAGAAAGCTGGGGCGGACGTGACCCTCGATGCGATCGAGGGCGCGGGCATGCTCACCAAGGCGCTGGCCGGTGGACAAGCCGCGACCACCGTTATCTTGAAGAGGTGCGAGGATTTTCTGCAGACCGGAGAGCCTGCGCCGCTTTTGAGCGACGAATTGAAGCACGCGATGGCGGTAAGCCAGCCGCGGCCGGATCTGACACGATCGCGATTATTTCCGCTGATGGCCGACAGGCCGCGGGCACGGAATGGTGCATGGTATGAGATGGTGCCCCGTAGCCAAGCGAAAACGCCCGGCCAGCACGGCACGTTCAGGGACTGTATCGCGCGCCTGCCTGACATTGCGGGCATGGGCTTTGACGTCGTCTATCTGACGCCGATCCATCCCATCGGCCGCACCAACCGCAAGGGCCGCAACAACGCCGTGACTGCGGCGGAAGGCGATCCCGGGAGTCCCTATGCGATCGGTTCGAGCGAGGGCGGTCACGATGCGGTGCACCCCGAACTTGGCACGCTGCAGGATTTTCGCGATTTCATCGCCGCCTGCAAGCAGCACGAGATGGAAGTCGCGCTCGATTTCGCCGTGCAATGCGCGCCCGACCATCCGTGGCTCAAGCAGCATCCGCAATGGTTCAGGCGGCGTCCGGACGGATCGATGCGGTATGCGGAAAACCCGCCCAAGAAATACGAGGACATCGTCAACCCGGATTTTTCATCCGAAGATGCCGGCGCGCTGTGGAATGCGTTGCGCGATGTCGTGCTGTTCTGGATCGATCAGGGCGTCAACATATTCCGGGTCGACAATCCCCACACCAAGCCATTTCGCTTCTGGGAATGGCTGATCCACGAAATCCAGATTCGCCATCCGGACACGATCTTTCTTGCCGAAGCCTTTACCCGACCGAAACTGATGAAGGGCCTTGCCAAACTCGGCTTCACCCAGTCCTACACTTACTTCACCTGGCGCACACACAAGTGGGAGTTGGAACAGTACCTGATCGAATTGACAGCTTACCCGGAGCGCGATTTCTATCGCCCGAACTTCTTCGTCAACACACCCGATATTTTGCCGTTCCACCTGCAAACCGGGGAGACCTGGATGTTCAAATCCCGCGTCGCGCTCGCCGCCACGCTCTCCTCCACCTACGGCATCTACAACGGTTTTGAGCTTTTGGAGCACGAGCCGATCCCTGGCCGGGAAGAATATCTGGACTCGGAAAAATACGAAATCAAAGTGCGAGACTGGGACAAGCCCGGCAACATCAAGCCTTATATCCGCGATCTTAACCGCGTCCGCCGCGAGAATGCCGCCCTGCAACAGATCAGCAATCTGCGGTTTGTTCCGATTGACGACGGCAACGTCACCGGCTTCGTCAAAGAATCCGTCGATCAGACCAACAGCGTGGCGGTGGCGATTGCGCTATCCAGTGACGTGCACGAGTTCTGGTTTCCACTCGGTGATTTCCAGGTCGGCCCGACCGGAGATCGCCGCCATGTCGCCGCGGTCGAAAACTTGATTACCGGCGAACGCTATCCGGTGGAATGGGGTGGCATTCGCCTGCGGATCGATCCGGCGCGCGATCCGGCGCTGCTGTTCCGCTGTCTCGCATGAGGGACGGCATGAACCTTTTGTCATCCATAGACACGAGCGAGCGACCGGTCACCGCGGTCGAGAGCGATGAGCTTTGGTACAAGGACGCGATTATCTACCAGCTTCACGTCAAAGCTTTTGCCGACAGCAATAATGACGGCATCGGTGATTTCGCCGGACTGACCGAAAAGCTCGGCTACCTGCAGGATCTCGGCGTCACCGCGCTGTGGCTGCTGCCGTTCTATCCCTCGCCCGGGCGCGACGACGGCTATGACATCGCCGACTACGGCGCCATCAATCCTGACTTCGGGACAATGAAGGATTTCAAGCGCTTCATCGTCGAAGCCAAGCGGCGCGGCTTGCGGGTTATCACCGAACTCGTCATCAATCACACCTCCGACCAGCACAACTGGTTCAAACGCGCCCGGCGCAGCGATCGGAAATCCAGCGCGCGCAACTGGTACGTCTGGAGCGACACCGACCAGAAATATCTGGGTACGCGGATCATCTTCACGGACACTGAGAAATCGAACTGGACCTGGGATCCGGAAGCCGGCCAATTTTACTGGCATCGCTTCTTCTCGCATCAGCCGGATCTTAATTATGATAATCCGCGTGTCGTCAGCGCCATGGTTCAGGTGATGAAGCGCTGGCTCGATACCGGGGTAGACGGTTTCCGTCTCGACGCAATTCCTTATCTGTGCGAGCGCGACGGCACCAACAACGAGAATCTCCCCGAGACCCACGAGGTCATAAAGAAGCTCCGCGCCGAGCTCGACGCTTACGCCAAGGGGAAGGTGTTGCTGGCGGAAGCCAATCAATGGCCGGAGGACGTGCAGGAATATTTCGGCAAGGGCGATGAATGCCACATGGCCTATCATTTCCCGCTGATGCCGCGGATCTACATGGCGATAGCCCAGGAGGACCGCTTTCCCATCGCTGACATTCTGCGCCAGACCCCCGATATTCCGACCAATTGCCAGTGGGCTCTGTTCTTGCGCAATCATGACGAACTGACCTTGGAGATGGTCACTGACGTCGAGCGCGACTATCTCTGGTCGACCTACGCCAACGATCCGCGAGCCCGCATCAATGTGGGCATTCGCTCGGGATGGGCGATAACATCTATCTCGGCGACCGCAATGGCGTTCGCACGCCGATGCAATGGACGCCGGACCGCAATGGCGGCTTCTCGCGCGCGGACCCCGCCCGGCTTTATGCGCCGACCATCATGGACCCGGTTTACGGCTATGAGGCGGTGAACGTCGAAGCCCAGTCGCGCAGTCTATCTTCGCTGCTGAGCGCGACCAAACGGCTGATCTCGGTGCGCAAGTCTACGCTGGCGTTCGGACGCGGCACAATGACATTCGTCCGTCCCACCAATCGCTCGGTGCTTGTCTATGTCAGGCAATATCGCGACGAAGCAATCCTTTGCGTTGCCAACCTCTCCCGATCCGCGCAAGCAGCCGAACTTGATCTTTCCCCCTGGAAGGATCGAGTTCCCCTGGAAATGCTCGGGCGCACCCGCTTTCCGGCCATCGGCGAATTGCCGTACATGGTCACCTTGGCGCCGTATGGCTTCTATTGGTTCCAGCTCGAGGAGCGCGACAGGTCGGAGCACGTCTCACCCTCAGTGGTTCCGGAGTTCGAGACTCTCGTCATCCCGGTGGGCGCGACCTGGGTATCGCTGGCCCGCACCCGCGGCGTATTCGAACGCGACGTGTTGCCGGGATTTCTGGCTCGAAGCCGCTGGTATCCGGAACGCTCTCCAAAGGCCATCCATCCGCGGCTGACCTCGGCGGTCCCGTTCTGCGATGTCGGCGACAACAAACCCTGGCTTGCCTTCTTCGAGGCAACTCAGCGAGGCGTCACCGCGCGCTACGTCTTGCCGATGCAGATCGAATGGGTCCGCTTCGATCGCGAGCGCTACAACCCCCGAGCCTTCGCAGCAGTACGCCAGGGTGCACGGGAAGGAACGCTGCTCGACGTCGCGACCGACCGGATATTCATCGCGATTCTGCTGCGCAATCTGCGGCAATCCCTCACACTTGAAGAGAGCGGATGGCGCCTCGAATTCCGGCCAACCAGCAGACTTCCTGACGACCCGATGAAGCCGCCCGAACATGTCCGGGCTGTCGAAACCGAACAATCCAACAGCACGACGCTGGTCGATAACCAGTATGTGGTCAAACTCTACCGAAAGCTCGAATCCGGCATCAATCCGGAGATCGAGATGGGCCGCTTCCTGACCGAAGTGGCGGGTTTCGCCAACACGCCGGCGCTGCTCGGCAGCGTCGAACTGATCGAAGGGGAAAAGCAGAGTGCGATCGCTATCGTTCACGCGTTCGTTCAAAATCAGGGCGACGCCTGGACCGTGACATCAGCCTATCTGGACCGCTTCGTCGATGAGCAGCGCCTGTTGTCGGGAAGCGCACATCCGGGCGAAAGCGAGGAGCAAGTCCCGTATCTGCGTTACATGTCGCAGACCGGAAGACGGGTGGCCGAGATGCATCTGGCGCTCGCCGGCAGTAGCGAACCTGTCGAATTCGCGCCGGAAGCGATAGGTTCAAAGGACGTACAGCGCTGGATTGAAGATGTGGCGGGTCGTGCCGAACGCGTCTTTGAAGTGTTCGAACACCGGCGCGATACAATCAAGGATGCGGACCGTCACCTTATCGACCAGCTGCTGGCGCGCCGCGAGAGCTTGTCTGAACGCCTGAAGGCGCTGCTACCACGCAAGATCGACGGGCTGAACATCCGCCACCACGGCGACTTCCATCTTGGGCAGATCCTGATCGTAAAGGACGATGTCTTCATCATCGATTTCGAGGGTGAACCGCGGCGCTCTCTCGAGGACCGGCGGCGCAAAGCGCCCGCTGCGCGGGACGTTGCAGGCCTGATCCGCTCGATCGACTATTCGGCCACGGCCGCACTGGAACGAGCGTTGAGAGTCGCGCCAGACGAGCACGGCAAGCTTGGCGCGGCGCTCGTCGGATGGCGTGATCGTGCTACCGAGGCATTTATGGACGCCTATCGCGAAACCATGACCAATGCGCAGCTGTGGCCGGCTGATCGTGCAGCCGCTGAACGGCTACTGAATTTCTTTCTGCTGGAAAAGGCCTTCTACGAAATCGAGTACGAGTTGGCCCACCGGCCTGAGTGGCTACGCGTCCCGCTGACGGGCGCGATCCGAATCCTGTCCGAAAATGCCGATGAGGCCTCATGACCGAACTCTCCGCTGAGGCCTATGCCATTGTCGAAGGCCGCCACTCCGATCCGTTTCACTATCTCGGCCGTCATACCGAGGGCGATCAGACCGTAGTGCGCGCGTTCCTGCCGGAAGCCTCGAACGTCGAGGCCGTTGGCGAGCACGGCGAGACTGCTTCACTGGCGCGGATACACGATGCGGGATTGTTCGCTGGCGCGCTGCCGAACGGCTCGAGGCGATACCAGCTGCGCGCCCGCTTCGGCAACAACGTCGTCGAACTCGAGGACCCCTACCGCTTCCCCCCTGTGTTGAGCGATTTCGATCTCTATTTGCTCGGCGAAGGCACCCATCAGCGGCTCTACGACAAGCTTGGTGCGCACCCGATGACGCTCGACGGCGTCGATGGGGTGGCTTTCGTGGTACTCGCTCCCAATGCGCGGCGGGTCAGCGTGGTCGGCGACTTCAATTTCTGGAATCCGCGCCGGCATCCGATGCGCGTGCGCGGCGTGGGCTATTGGGAATTATTCGTGCCCCGTGCCACCCCGGGCGATCACTACAAGTTCGACATCATCGGCCCACACGAGCAGCATCTGCCCTTGAAGTCGGACCCTTTTGCCTTCGCAACGGAAATGCGGCCGGGCACAGCCTCGATCGTGTTCGACGAGGCCAACTTGCCGCATCCGCGCCCCGCGCCCGAGCGGGTCAACGCGCTGAGCTCCCCGGTATCGATCTACGAGGTTCATCTCGGCTCTTGGCGGCGCAAGGGCAGCAACGAATGGCTGACCTATCGCGAGCTCGCCGAACAGCTACCGCGTTATGTCAGGGACCTCGGGTTTACGCATATTGAATTTCTCCCCGTCAACGAGCACCCGTTCGACGGCTCGTGGGGTTATCAACCGACGGGGCTGTACGCGCCGACCAGCCGGTTCGGCTCGCCTGAGGACTTTGCCGCACTGGTCGACGCCTGTCATCGCGAAGGTCTTGGGGTGATGCTTGACTGGGTGCCCGGGCATTTCCCCGACGATCCGCACGGCCTCGGCAATTTCGACGGCACTGCGCTATATGAGCACGCCAATCCCTTGCAGGGCCGCCATCTCGACTGGGGCACGTTGATCTACAATTACGGTCGCACCGAGGTGGTGAATTTCCTGGTCTCGAACGCGCTGTTCTGGCTGGATCGCTATGGGGTCGATGGCCTGCGCGTAGATGCGGTCGCTTCGATGCTCTATCTGGACTACAGCCGGCCCGCCGGGGGCTGGATCCCGAACAAGTATGGTGGCCGGGAAAATCTCGATGCGATCGATTTCTTGCGTCGCTTCAACACCGAGGTATTTGCCCGTTTCCCGTATGCCACCACCGCGGCGGAAGAGTCGACCGCATGGCCGCAGGTGTCGCGCCCGGTAGAATATGGCGGGCTCGGATTCGGCTACAAATGGAATATGGGCTGGATGCACGACACGCTGAACTACATCAGCAAGGATCCAATCCACCGCAAACATCATCACGGCGACATCCTGTTCGGTTTGCATTACGCGTTTTCGGAAAATTTCATCCTGCCGCTGTCGCATGACGAAGTCGTGCACGGCAAACGTTCGATACTCGGGAGGATGCCCGGCGACAACTGGCAGCGCTTTGCCAACATGCGCGCCTATTACTGTTTCATGTTCGGCCATCCGGGCAAAAAGCTGATGTTCATGGGCTGTGAATTCGCCCAGGAACGCGAATGGAGCCATGATCGCTCACTGGATTGGCATCTGCTGGAGCAAAGCAGTTACGTCGGAATCCAAAGCCTCATCCGCGATCTTAACCAGCTCTACCGTGCGCTGCCCGCGCTGCACGAGCTGGATTGCGATCGAGCAGGTTTCGAATGGGTCGTTACCGATGATGCCAATGCAAACGTGTTCGCCTGGATCCGCAAGGGCGAACATGCGCGCGCGCGTTGCCTGGTGGTCCTGAATTTTTCGCCCAATGTGTATTACAATTATCGGCTGCGCGTGCCGTTCTCCGGCAAGTGGCGCGAGGTCTTCAATTCGGATTCCGCGCATTATGGCGGCAGCAATGTCGGAAACGCCGGCCAAGTCCAGACGTCAGGGGGCCTTGTGCCCGAGCTTGAGCTTACCATCCCGCCTTTGGCCGGCATTTTTCTCGTACCGGAAAATTAACGCATGCGACTGTCCGCCGGAACGTTCTCGCGCCTCGGTGCAAGCTGGGACGGCCGGGGCACCAACTTTGCCTTGTTTTCGGCCAATGCGCGAAAAGTCGAGCTTTGCCTGTTCGATAACCAGGGACGGCGCGAACTCGAGCGCATCGAGTTGCCCGAGTGCGACGAGGATGTCTGGCACGGTTATCTCAATGACGTCTCGCCCGGTCAGCTTTACGGCTATCGAGTTTATGGACCATACGAACCCGAACATGGTCACCGCTTCAACGCCAACAAGCTTCTGCTGGATCCGTACGCCAAGAGGGTAGCCGGAAGGCTAGTGTGGAGCGACGCGCATTTCGCGTATCGCACCGGTAGCGCACGCGAGGATCTCTCGTTCGACCGGCGCGATAACGCGCGCGGCATGCCTAAAGCCGTCGTGGTCGACGAGAATTTCAATTGGGGGCGCCGCGAAATACGGCCGAATATCCGCTGGGAAGACACAATCATCTATGAAGCCCACGTCAAGGGCCTGACGCACAAACGGGAAGACGTGCCGCCCAACCTCCGCGGCACATTTGGTGGCCTGTCTTCCCCGGCGATGATCCAGCATCTGAAGCGGCTCGGGGTCACCAGCATAGAGCTGTTGCCGATCCACGGCTTCGTGGATGACCGTATTCTGGTTGAAAGAAAGCTATCGAACTACTGGGGCTACAACACCCTTTCTTTCTTCGCCCCGGAGCCGCGTTACGCGCAGGACAATCCGCTGGACATCTTTCGCACCACGGTGGCGCGGCTGCACGACGCCGGGTTCGAAGTAATGCTCGACGTCGTCTACAATCACACAGCCGAAGGCAACCATATGGGTCCCACGCTGTCGTTCCGTGGAATCGACAACGCGTCGTACTATTGGTTGATGAAAGACAATCCCCGATATTATGACGACTTCACCGGAACCGGCAGCTCGGTCAACCTCACACATCCGCGCGTGCTGCAGATGGTGATGGATTCGCTACGTTACTGGGTGGAGGTCTGCCACGTCGACGGCTTCCGATTCGATCTCGCCACCACGCTGGCGCGGGGCCCGAATGGATTTGAGCGCAATAGCGGCTTCTTCACCGCGGTGCGGCAGGACCCGGTACTCGCCTCGGTAAAGCTGGTCGCCGAACCCTGGGACCTGGGACTCGGTGGCTACCAGGTCGGTGCGTTTCCCTCGCAGTGGTCGGAATGGAACGATCGTTACCGCACGGCGATGCGGCGCTATTGGAGCGGCGAAGGCAGCCTGATCGGCGAAGTCTCCAGCCGTATGACCGGCTCGTCCGACCTGTTCAACCACGACGGCCGCACGCCCCGCGCCAGCGTCAATCACATCACGGTCCATGACGGCTTCACGCTGCAGGATTTGTTCAGCTACAACGAAAAGCACAACGAGGCAAATGGCGAAGACAATCGCGACGGCTCCAGCGAGAACCAAAGCAACAATTGCGGACATGAGGGCCCGACCGACGATCTCGCAATCGTCGCGCTCCGACGCCAGCTCCGGAAAAATCAGCTCGCCTGTCTGTTATTGGCGCAGGGCGTCCCACTGATCCTCGCGGGTGACGAAGTCGCCAACTCGCAGCTGGGCAACAACAATGCCTATTGCCAGGACAACGAAATTGGCTGGGTCGGCTGGGAAGCTCTCGGTCGCGAAGGCGATGACCTCACCGAATTCATCGGCCACATGACCCGGCTGCGGCGCCGGTTTTCCCAGCTACGCTCGCATCGTTGGCTGGACGGACGGCGCGCCGATGGTTCCTACGGCGTGTTGTGGTTGACGCCCGCTGCCGAAGACATGAAGCAAGAGGACTGGAATTTCCCGGAAAGTCGCTTTCTTTCCTATGTGCTTGGTCCCGTCGAAAAGGGCGGCGAGCCGATCTTCGTCGTGCTGAACGCTGCGCCGGAGGAGATCGCATTCAAACTCCCGAAACTGCCGGAATACAAGTTGTGGCGGCAACTATTGAACACGGCCGACGTTAGGCAACAGGTCAGGAACTCCGCATCGGGAGACGAGGCAAAAGCGCCTCCCCGCTCGGTCCTCGCCTTTGCGGGTTCGGCATGAATGAGCGGCAATTCGGCACACGATTGAGAACGGACGGCGCGTCGTTTCGACTTTGGGCGCCGGGCGCAAAGCGCGTCGATCTTCTGCTTCAGAAATCCACACCGATGCGGCGATGCGACAACGGCTGGTTTTCCGCTGACGTCGCAGGCGTAAAGGCAGGCGCGCGATACAAGTTCCGCATCGACGATGAGATCGACGTTCCCGATCCCGCTTCCGCCTTTCAGCCCGATGACGTTTCTGGTCCAAGCGAGCTGATCGATCATTCAGATTATCGATGGCGCGCGTCCAAATGGCGCGGGCGGCCGTGGGTGGATACTACCCTGATCGAAACCCATGTCGGTACCTTCACGCGTGAGGGCACCTACCGCGCCATGATCGGCAAACTCGATCATCTGGTGGCGACCGGCATCACCGCGCTTGAACTAATGCCGCTGGCCGATTTCGCGGGCTCGCGCAACTGGGGTTACGATGGAGTGCTGTGGTACGCGCCGGACAGCGGCTACGGTCGACCCGACGATTTAAAGACGCTGATCGATGAGGCTCACCTGCGCGGGCTCATGGTGTTCCTCGACGTCGTCTATAATCACTTCGGCCCGGAGGGAAATTACCTCGGCCGCTACGCGCCATGCTTCTTCACCGAAGCACAGACCCCCTGGGGTAGCGCCATCGATTACCGGGTGCGAGAAGTTCGCGCCTTCGCCATCGAGAACGCCGTGTACTGGCTGCGCGAGTATCGCTTCGACGGGCTGCGGCTGGATGCCGTGCATGCAATCGCCGAACCCGGTGAGGTCTCAATGCTGCACGATCTGAGCGTCGCGGTCGGCCATCTCGCCGAGCAAACCAACCGCCACATTCATCTGGTGCTTGAAAACGACGACAACCGCTCGAGCGTGCTCGACGCCGGACAGGATCCCCCGCGCGGAAAATACCGGGCTCAGTGGAACGACGACTATCATCACGCGTGGCATGTGCTGCTGACGGGTGAGACGCAGGGTTATTACCGCGACTACGAGCGCTCACCGCTGCACGACATCGCGCGCGCGCTGGGCTCCGGCTTCGTCTATCAGGGCGAAGCTTCGGTGCATCGCGGCGGGCAACGACGGGGCGAGCCTAGCGGCGAACTTGCTCCGACCGCCTTCGTGAATTTCCTGGAGAATCACGATCAGATCGGCAATCGCGCCCTCGGCGACCGGCTCGAAAGTAACGCAAGCAGTGAGGCGATCGAAGCCGCACTGGCGGTGCTGTTAGTGGCGCCGGCCATCCCGATGTTGTTCATGGGCGAGGAATGGGGTTCGAAAGCTCCGTTCCCGTTCTTCTGTGGTTTCGAAGGCGAACTGGCGGAGGCCGTGCGCAAGGGCCGCCGTCAGGAATACGCCTGGGCCTATGCGAAGTACGGCGAGGAGGTTCCCGATCCACTAGCGGCATCGACTTTTCAATCCGCGGTACTGGATTGGGAATCGCTCAACCAGGACACTGCCAAAAAGCGGCTTGCGCTGGTGCGAGAACTGCTCGCGCTACGCCGGCGCGAAATCATTCCGCGGCTTGCGGGTGCCGGCTTCGGCAAAGCACATGCGGCGGATCACGGATTGCTGACGGCTAGCTGGCGAATGGGCGATGGCGCGAGCTTGCAGCTTGAGGCGAACCTGTCGAATGCCGCGATTGGGCGCAAACCTGACGAGGCAAGCGGCAGGAAAATTTGGGGCAGCAAGGCAGGCGAGTCGATCGCGCCGTGGTCGGTCGTCTGGCATCTCGGAGTGCGCTAATGCCTCCGGCCGTTCCGATCGCGACTTATCGCCTGCAACTGACCGCGAGCTTCGGCTTCGATGCGGCCGCCTCCATTATTCCCTATCTGAGGGCGCTCGGGATTTCTCACCTTTATGCTTCTCCTTTCATGAAGGCGCGCAAGGGCTCTAGTCACGGCTATGACATCGTCGATCATACCAAGCTCAATCCAGAACTCGGCGGCGAAGACAGTTTCGAACGGCTAGTCCGAACGCTGAAGGCGCATGACATCGGTCTCATTCTCGATTTCGTCCCGAACCATGTCGGCGTGCATTTCGCCGATAATCCGTGGTGGCTCGACGTGCTGGAATGGGGACCAGGCTCGCCGCATGCCACCTCGTTTGACATCGACTGGGACATACTGCCCTACCGAGCACGGCCTGGCGTTCTGATGCCGATCCTGGGCTCCTCCTATGGACAGGCGCTGGAGAAAGGAGAGATCGAGCTTCGTTACGATGCGGCCGAAGGCAGTCTTTCGGCGTGGTATTTCGAACACCGATTGCCGATCGCGCCCGAGCGTTACGGCGAGATCTTGCGTCACGCGGTTACGCAAGCAGGGAGTGAGAACAGCACGGCGGGTAAGCGCATCCTCGAACTCGCGTCGCGCTACGGCGGCCTGCGTCACCCCAATCGCAAGGAAGCACCCGGATTCAAGGCGGAGCTAACGAGCATCGCAGAAAGTGCCGAAATCATCGCGCAGGGGCTCGAGGCTTACCGGGCGGGGCCGGATCGCCCGGCGCAGACGTTGGCGCTGCATCATCTGCTCGAGCGCCAGCATTACAGGCTGGGCCATTGGCGGCTGGCTTCAAGCGATATCAATTATCGCCGTTTCTTCGATATCAACACGCTGGCGGGGCTGCGGGTCGAGGATCCCGGCACTTTTGAGGCCATCCATCGCCTGGTCCAGGAGCTGATCGAAGAAGGCAAACTGCAAGGCTTGCGGCTCGATCACATCGACGGCTTGCGTGATCCCGCACAATATTTTCAGCGCCTGCAGCGCCTCGTCGCTAGAGCGAAGGGACGGGAAGTCAGACCATTTTACATGGTGATCGAAAAAATTCTCGGGGCAGACGAAAGGCTGCCCGCATTCTCGGGCGTCCACGGCACTACCGGCTATGAATGGCTGAATGCCATCACCCAAGTGCTGATCGAGGGCAAGGGCCTTGAGCCGCTCGAGGCTGTGTGGCGGCAGCTCAGCAATTCACCGCCAAGCCTCGAGCCCGTCTTGAAGGAGGCCAAGCGCCGGGTGCTACAAACCTTGCTGACCAGCGAGTTCACGGTGCTGAGCCGGCTGCTCGCGCGCATTGCCGGCGGCCATTACTCGACCCGCGACTATTCGGCCGACAGCCTCCGCCAGGCCCTTGAGCTCTACATCCTGCATTTTCCGGTGTATCGCACTTATTTGACCTCGTCAGGCCCGTCCGAGCATGATCGTGCCTTGATTTCGGACACCATTGAGAAGGCGCGAGCGGATTGGTTCGCCGCCGATGAGGGCATTTTCGACTTTCTCCGCGATGCCCTGACGATGGACCTGATCGGACCGGGCCGAGCGCCACATAGCGCACCCCGCGTCCGCCGCTTCGCTTTGAAGCTGCAGCAGTTCACCGGTCCCGTGATGGCGAAGTCGCTCGAGGACACGGCGTTTTATCGCTATCACCGCCTGCTCGCGCTGAACGAGGTCGGCGGCGATCCCTCAGCCAAGGCGCTTTCAATCGAAGCCTTTCACAGGACGATGATGACGCGGGCGAGGGAGTGGCCGCACGGCATGACGGCGACGTCGACCCACGACACCAAGCGCGGAGAGGACGCGCGAGCGCGACTGATTGCGCTGGCTGAAATTCCCGGCGAGTGGACCAGCGCCGTTGCACGCTGGAAAATCCTGAACGCCCCGCACCTCGTCACCGAGGGTGCAATGCGTGCGCCGTCTGCGAGCTTCGAATACATGCTGTACCAGGCGTTGATTGGTGCATGGCCGTTGCGCCAACGTGATCATTCGTTTGTGGAGCGGATGCAGGCTTATGCCTTGAAAGCAGCGCGTGAAGGCAAGCAGGAGACCAGCTGGCTCAATCCGAACGAACCCTACGAGAGCGGAGTACGAAGCTTCATTGAGCGAATTCTGGACCCTGCGGCTTCAGCGGAATTTCTGGATGCACTTGACACG
>VAZS01000115.1 GCA_005884855.1 Alphaproteobacteria bacterium
CGCCGACTACGAGGATTTCGCGCGTCGCGTCAAAGGTCAGAACTTCACCGATGCCGTCGTGCTCGGCATGGGAGGATCGAGCCTGGGGCCCGAAGTGCTTGCGCAGACCTTTGCGAAGAAACCCGGTTTCCCGAAACTGCACGTGCTTGATTCGACCGATCCGGCACAGGTTCGCAAGCTGCAGGCCTCGATCGACGTTGCCAAGACGCTATTCATCGTCTCCAGCAAGTCCGGCGGCACAACCGAACCAAACGTGATGAAGGATTATTTCTTCGCGCGCGTGTCGGAGGCGATCGGGGCCGACAAGGCCGGGCATCGCTTCATCGCAGTGACGGATCCGGGGTCGTCGCTGGAAAAGGCTGCGATCAGGCAGGGTTTCGCGCGCGTCTTCCGCGGCGACCCAACAATCGGCGGGCGCTACTCCGTGCTGTCACCATTCGGATTGGTCCCGGCCGCAACCGCCGGAATTGACGTTCGCAGCCTCATAACCCACACGCTTTCGATGGTGCGCTCCTGTGGACCGGACGTGCCGCCAAATGAAAATCCGGGCGTGCAGCTTGGGCTCGCGATGGGGCTGGCTGGCGTCGAGGGCCGCGACAAGGTCACCATTTTGTCGTCCAGGAAAATCGCCGATTTCGGCGCCTGGGCCGAGCAACTGATCGCGGAATCCACGGGCAAAGAAGGTAAAGGGCTGATCCCGATCGAGGGCGAGCCACTCGGCGATCCGACCGTGTACGGCCATGATCGGTTCTTCATCGACATCAGGACCGAGGGCGAAAACGATCACGCGCATGACGAAAAGCTGAGCGCGCTGGAAAAAGCCGGTCATCCCGTTGTCCGC
The DNA here is from genome assembly GCA_005884855.1 of Alphaproteobacteria bacterium. Classification (GTDB taxonomy): domain Bacteria; phylum Pseudomonadota; class Alphaproteobacteria; order Rhizobiales; family Xanthobacteraceae; genus Bradyrhizobium. The sequence continues at coordinate 842 of VAZS01000115.1, forward strand.
ATCGTCATGAAATCGATCGACCATATCGGCCAGGAGTTCTTTCGCTTCGAGATGGCGACGGCGGTGGCGGGGGCCATCATAGGGATAAATCCGTTCAATCAGCCCGATGTCGAGGACGCCAAGGTCAAGACGCGCGAGCTGACCGCCGCCTTCGAAAAATCCGGCACGCTCCCTGCGGAACAGCCTGTGATGTCGACCGCGCAGGCAGATCTCTATACCGACGAGAAAAATCTCGCAGCCTTGCGCAAGGCCGGCGCCTATGGCGATCTCGGCTCGTGGCTCAAAGCCCATCTGTCGCGCGCTGATGCCGACGACTACTTCGCGCTGCTCGCCTATGTTGAACGGGATGCCGCGCATATCGAGGCCTTGCAGCAGATGCGGCTGCAGGTTCGTGACAGCCGTCATGTCGCCACCTGTGCCGAATTCGGTCCGCGGTTCCTGCATTCGACCGGGCAAGCCTACAAGGGCGGGCCGGACAGCGGCGTGTTTCTTCAGATCACATCCGATGACGCGAAGGATCTCCCCGTGCCCGGCCAAAAGGCCAGCTTCGGCGTGATCAAGGCCGCCCAGGCGCGCGGCGATTTCGAGGTGCTGACCGAGCGCGGCCGCCGCGCGTTGCGCGTGCATCTGAAGGGCGATCTAAAAGCCGGACTCAAATCGCTCGACGTCGCAATCACGGACGCACTGACTCATAGGTAACAAAAATGCAGCTCGGCATGATCGGCTTGGGACGGATGGGCGGCAATATCGTCCGCCGGCTGATGAAGCACGGACACACGACCGTGGTGTACGACAAAGATACCAAAGCGGTCGCCGCCATTGCGGCAGAGGGCGCCGATGGCGCCGGCGCGCTGGAGGATTTTGTAAGGAAATTGCAGAAGCCGAGAACCGCCTGGGTAATGCTGCCGGCGGGCAAGATCACGGAAGTGACGATCGAGGCGCTATCCAAGCTGATGGACCGCAGCGACGTCATTATCGACGGCGGCAACACGTTCTGGCAGGACGATGTGCGACGCGGCAAGGCGCTGAAGGAGCGTGGTATCCATTATGTCGATGTCGGCACCTCAGGCGGCGTTTGGGGATTCGAACGCGGCTATTGCATGATGATCGGCGGCGACAAAGCGGTGGTCGACCGGCTGGACCCGATCTTCTCGGCATTGGCCCCGGGCACCGGCGATATCCCGCGGACCGCGGGGCGCGAGGGACGCGACCGTCGCATTGAGCAGGGTTATATCCACGCAGGCCCGGTCGGCGCCGGGCACTTCGTCAAGATGGTCCACAACGGCATCGAATACGGCCTGATGCAGGCCTATGCCGAAGGGTTCGACATCCTGAAAAATGCCAACATCGAGGCGTTACCCACCGAGCATCGTTTCGATCTCGAGGTCGCCGATATCGCCGAGGTGTGGCGGCGCGGCAGCGTGATCCCGTCATGGTTGCTCGATCTCACCGCCTCCGCGCTCGCCAGAAATGAAACGCTGGACAGTTATTCCGGATTTGTCGAAGACTCCGGCGAAGGCCGCTGGACCATCAATGCCGCCATTGAAGAGGCGGTGCCGGCGGAGGTACTGACCGCGGCTTTATTCGCGCGATTTCGCTCGCGCAAGGAACATACCTTCGCCGAAAAAATTCTCTCAGCGATGCGCGAGGGTTTCGGCGGCCACAAGGAGCCGCAGGAACATCCAACGCCTGCGCGGCAAAGCGCGCCCGAAATCGTCAAGCCAAAGGCCGGCCGTTCGTGACAGACGTTTCTTTACAGCAAATCCCGCGCACAAATCAGAAGAAGCCCGATCCCTGCTCCTTCGTGATCTTCGGCGTGACCGGCGATCTGACGCACCGGCTGGTGATACCTTCTCTCTATAATCTCGAGGCGACCGGTCTCCTGCCCAACAAGTTCTGCGTGGTCGGCGTCGCGCGCAAGCGCATGTCGAACGACGACTTGCGCAACAGCCTGATGAAGGGCCTGCGCCAGTTCGCCACGCAGCCTGTAGAGGATACAGTCGCGAGACGCCTGCTGGAATGCGTCACCAGCATTGAAGCCGATCCAGAAGATCCAGCCTCGTTCGATACTATGAAGGATGAACTGGAGACACTTGAAACGAGCCGATCGATCGGTGGCAACCGGCTGTTCTATCTGGCGACACCGCCCGTCGCATTCGCGCCCATCAGCCGCGAACTCGGCCGAACCGGTCTGCTCAAGGAGGCGAACGGCGCGTGGCGGAGGCTCGTCGTCGAGAAGCCGTTCGGCACCGACCTCGTTTCCGCCAAGGCACTCAACAACGAACTGCTAAAAATACTCGATGAGCACCAGATCTACCGGATAGATCACTATCTGGGCAAGGAGACGGTCCAGAACATCCTGGTGCTGCGCTTCGCCAATGGCATGTTCGAACCGATCTGGAATCGCAATCACATCGATCACGTGCAGATAACGGTCGCGGAGAAGCTTGGGGTCGGCCATCGCGGCAGTTTCTATGACGCGACCGGTGCCCTGCGGGATATGGTGCCCAACCATCTGTTTCAACTACTCTCCCTGGTCGCGATGGAGCCGCCGATCCGCTTTGACGCGCATTCGGTGCGCTCGGAAAAGGCCGATGTCCTGGCGGCAATCCAGAGCCAGAGCGAGGCCGACGCGTTGAGAAATTCAGTGCGCGGTCAGTATTTGGGCGGCAAGATCGACGACACGACCATTGGGGATTACACCAAAACCGAGGACGTTAGGCCCGGCAGCACCACCGAAACCTATGTCGCGCTAAAATTGACCATCGACAACTGGCGCTGGGCGGGCGTTCCCTTTTACCTGCGGACCGGCAAGGCGCTCGGCGCCAAACGCACCGAGGTCGCCATCAAGTTCAAGCAGGCGCCGTTTGCGATGTTCAGCTGCACCCCGGTCGATCGACTCTCACAGAACTACCTCGTGATCTCAATCG
>VAZS01000369.1 GCA_005884855.1 Alphaproteobacteria bacterium
CGTTTGCGACTGCTGCGAAATGAATTTCGCGAGTCTTTCCGGTTAACGCGCAATAAACCAACCAGCACGGCGAACTTATTTCGACGGAACGATCACGACACGATGATGTATCCCGTGGGCTGGGGCATCTTGGGGACGGCACATGAAAATCTATTCGATTGTCAGGATCGGCAACGAATACGTGGTGCAGGCGGGCGAGAAAAGTATCCTGAAAATCGCCAGCAGACGGCGAGCCGCCCGGCTTGTCACCGAGGCCGCGGAATTGCTGCAGTCGCAAGCTGCCCCGCAATGTTCGCGGCAAACCCAAGTCGAGCCTTCAGTCGCTCCTGACCTTTCCAAAGTTCCTTGACGACACCTGGCGATTCCCTTATGCACCGCGGCGGGACACCTCCCCCCAACGGGAGGCTTGCTATCTGGAAGGATAGATGATGATCGCAGCGAAGCCCGCTTCGCGGCCCAATGTGCCGCACTTCTCCTCCGGCCCCTGTGCCAAGCGCCCCGGCTGGAATCCCCAAAATCTCAAGGACGCCGCGCTCGGCCGTTCGCATCGCGCGAAAGTCGGCAGGGCGAAGCTCAAGCTCGCCATTGAGCTGACGCGCGAAGTTCTTGAAGTGCCGGCTGGTTACAGGATTGGCATCGTGCCGGCGTCCGATACCGGTGCGGTCGAAATGGCGCTCTGGTCGCTGCTTGGCGCGCGATCTGTGACCACGATTGCCTGGGAATCTTTCGGCGAAGGCTGGGTCAGCGATATCGTCAAGGAACTAAAGCTCAGCGATGTCACCAAGCTGCACGCCGGCTATGGCGAACTGCCGGATCTGAGCAAGGCCAATTCTGCTTCCGACATCGTGTTCACCTGGAACGGCACAACTTCGGGCGTGCGCGTCCCCAATGCCGACTGGATCAAGTCCGACCGCGAAGGCCTCACGATTTGCGACGCAACTTCAGCGGCGTTCGCGCAAAGGCTCGACTGGCCCAAGCTGGATGTGGTGACCTTCTCGTGGCAAAAGGCGCTCGGCGGCGAGGCGGCGCACGGCATGCTGGTGCTTTCACCGCGCGCCGTGGCGCGGCTCGAAAGCTACAAGCCGGCATGGCCACTGCCGAAGATCTTCCGCATGACCAAGGGCGGCAAGCTCAACGAAGGCATCTTCGAGGGCGAAACGATCAACACGCCTTCGATGCTGTGCGTGGAGGACTACCTCGATGCTCTGAACTGGGCGAAGTCGGTCGGGGGCCTCAAGGCGCTGATCGCGCGCGCCGACGCCAATGCCAAGGTGCTCGCCGATTGGAAGGCGAAAACCCCGTGGATCGATTTTCTTGCGAAGGACCCGGCGATCCGATCCAACACATCGGTGTGTTTGAAAGTCGTCGATCCCGTCATCACCTCGCTTGGCGCAGATGCGCAGTCGGATTTCGCCAAGAAGTTGGTCGCCTTGGTGGAAAAGGAGGGCGCCGGCTACGATTTTGCGCACTATCGTGATGCGCCAGCGGGCCTGCGTATCTGGTGCGGCGCCACCGTGGAAGCGAGCGATGTCGCGCTGCTGACGCAGTGGATCGACTGGGCTTTCGCCGAGACCAAGGCTTCGCTTGCAAAAGCCGCGTGAGGTTTTTTCAGATGTCCAGACCCAAAGTTCTCATCTCCGATGCCTTGTCGCCCGCCGCCGTGCAGATTTTCAAGGATCGCGGCATAGAGGTGGATTTTCAGCCCAACCTTGGCAAGGACAAGGAAAAGCTGGCGGAGATCATCGGCAATTACGACGGACTTGCGATCCGCTCCGCAACCAAGGCCACCGCGAAAATTCTCGATAGGGCGAAGCGGCTGAAGGTGATCGGCCGCGCCGGGATCGGCGTCGACAATGTGGAGATTCCCGCCGCTACCGCGAAGGGCATCATCGTGATGAACACGCCGTTCGGCAATTCGATCACGACGGCCGAACACGCAATCACGTTGATGCTGGCGCTGGCTCGCGAAATTCCGCAGGCCGATGCCTCGACCCAGGCTGGCAAGTGGGAGAAGAACCGCTTCATGGGGGTCGAGATTACCGGCAAGACGCTCGGCATCATCGGGTGCGGCAACATCGGCTCAATCGTTGCCGATCGAGCGCTCGGTCTGCGCATGAAGGTGATCGCGTTCGATCCGTTCCTGTCGCTGGAACGCGCCAAGGACATCGGCGTCGAGAAGGTCGATCTCGACGATCTGCTTAGACGCGCCGATTTCATCACGCTGCACACGCCTTTGACCGAGAAGACCCGGAACATTATTGACGCGGCGGCGCTCGCGAAAATGAAAAAGGGCGTGCGCATCATTAATTGCGCGCGCGGCGGGCTGGTCGACGAGCAGGCGTTGGTCGCCGCTATGGATTCCAAGCACGTGGCGGGGGCGGCATTCGACGTCTTTGTCGAGGAGCCGGCTACATCGAACGTGTTGTTCGGTCATCCGAACGTGATCTGCACTCCCCATCTCGGTGCTGCCACCACCGAGGCGCAGGAGAATGTCGCGCTGCAGGTGGCCGAGCAGATGTCCGATTATCTGTTGAGCGGCGCGATTTCAAACGCGGTCAACTTCCCCTCGATTACGGCGGAAGAAGCCCCGAAGCTGAAGCCGTTCATTGGCTTGGCTGAGAAGCTCGGATCGTTCGCGGGCCAGCTCACCGAGACCGGCATCATGAAAGTGCAAATCACCTACGAGGGCCACGTCGCCGAAATGAAAATCAAGGCGCTGACCTCGGCGGTGCTGTCGGGCCTGTTGCGCCCCATGCTCGGCGACGTCAACGTGGTCTCGGCGCCGGTGGTCGCCAAGGAGCGCGGCATGATCGTCGACGAGATCGTGCGCGCGGCGCAAAGCGATTACGAAAGCCTGATCACGGTCACGGTCAGGACCGAGCGGCAGGAGCGCTCGGTGTCGGGTACGGTTTATGCCGACGGCAAGCCGCGGCTCGTTGACATCAAAGGTATCCGCGTCGATGCCGAGTTCGGCAAATCCATGATTTACGTCACAAACGAGGACAAGCCTGGCTTTATCGGCCACTTCGCCGGACTGCTTGGGGACGCAAAGATCAACATCGCGACGTTCCATCTCGGCCGCAACAAGCCGGGCGGCGATGCCATCGCGCTGGTTGAGGTAGACGGCGCGGTGCCGGCCGACGTGCTCGCCAAGGTGCAGGCGCTACCCCAGGTCAAGCAGGCCAAAGCGCTGACGTTTTGATCTGCCCTTGATCGTCGCGCGTTGCGCGCGGTGAATTCACGCATTGCTAGCTGTTTGGTCCGCGGTCCATGCTGACGGGCTGCCAGCGCCGCAGCGAGGTATTTTGCAGCACCGATGGATTGACGCAGCTTACCGGCCACATGCCGGACAGGACCAGTGACAACTCGTAACCGACGCGGCGCTTGCGCGCTTCGTCGAACCGTGCCGAGGCCGAGGCGACGTGGGCCGTCAAGGTCACGTTTTCCATGCCGAGCATGGGGTTGTTGTGCGAAGGCGGTTCCTTTTCCAATACGTCAAGCGCGGCGTGCGCGATCCAGCCTTCCTGCAGCGCCTTGATCAGCGCTTCTTCGTTCACCGTCGCTCCGCGGCCAGTATTGATAAAGACGGCGCTCGGCTTCATCTGGCGAAAATGGGTTTCGCCCATCATGCGGTGAACTTCCGGGCGCGCCGGCGCGTGCATCGAGACGAAATCGGATTGCGAAAGCACCTCCGACAAGGTTGCCGGAAGCACGCCGTGATCGGAAATCAGCGTCTCGGATAGAAAAGGATCATAAGCCATCATGCGCAGCCCGAACGGCGCGGCGCGTTTAGCCACCGCGCGCGCCACCCGGCCAAAGGATATAAAGCCCAGTGTTTGCCCCATCAGTCTTGGAATTTTTAGAAGTGCCGGGCGGCCCTCGGTCCAGCGGCCTTGGCGCACCATCTTGTCCTGCTCGACCAGACGGCGAAATCCCGCGAGCAACAGCATCATGGCATGATCGGCAACTTCCTCGATGAAGGTGTCGGGAACATTGGTGACGGGAATCCCGCGCGCGGTGGCGGCTTTGACGTCAACGCTGTCGACGCCGACGGTGCCCAGCGTAATGACCTTGCAATTTTCAAGACTGTCGATGATTTTCTTCGAAATCGGGAGTCCCTTGGCATAGATTGCGTCGGCAGACCGCGCGGCCTGGATAAATTCCGCCTCGTTGGCCGGCGCCTCGACGATCTCGGCCCCGATCGGATCGAGCGCTTCAAGTTCAAACCCATAACCGCCGCCGGCGACGGTGAAACTCGCGCCCTTCGGCGTTACCACCCTGAACTTTGGCATTCATTTTCTCCCGATTTGACACTTCGGAGTTGGTATGGCCGCGACGACGTCGATGCCTCCCCGTTCCAGCTCTCGATCTTGAGCAAATGCCGGCCGCGTAAGGCTCGATCCGGTACTTCTACTGTGGCGTCGTAACCAAGCGCTAAAGCCTGTGACTATAACGTGTTGCGAATCATTTCGCCAATTGCCCCGCCTTTGCCGGAGACCCCCCTGTGAACCCCAACAATCTGACGATTGCACCCAAGCTCGGCATTGTGGTGGGGGTGGCTCAGCTCGGCCTTTGTGTAGCGGTCGCTCTCGCCGCCTATCTGCTCCAGCGCGAGATGCCAAGCCCAGCAATACTCGGTCTGGGGATCCTGTGCATCGCGACAAGCTCTGGCATCATTGCCTGGGTGTTCGGACGCAGCGTCAGCGGTCCGCTCGGCCAACTCGCCGCGCGCATGCGGGCGCTGGCCGATGGCGAGCTGCAAGCGCACATTCCGGGCATTGGGCGCACCGACGAGCTTGGCGCGCTGGCCGCGACCGTGCTGATGTTGAACGATCACGCCGTCCGGACTCGCGGGACCGAAAAGGCCGAGGTGGATGCGCAGCAGCGCGCGGTCGCCGAGCGCCGCACGGCAATGCAAACCCTGGCCAAAGAGTTCGAGCGCAGCGTCAGCGGCATCGTCCGTGCAATGACCAAGGCGGCGGCGGGAATGCAGACCACGGCGCACTCCATGACCACGACCGCGAGCGACGCCAGTGCGCGCGCGGCCACGGTTGGTGCAGCCTCCGAGAGCGCTTCCAATAACGTCGGCACAGTCGCGGCCGCGGCGGAGCAACTGTCGACCTCGGTGGCGGAGATTTCAGGGCAGGTGACGCGCTCGAGCGAGATCGCCACCAAAGCGGTGAGTGATGCCGAGCGCACCAACGCCACGGTCCAGGTATTGTCGACCGGCGCCGAGAAAATCGGGGAGGTCGTCAAGCTGATCCACTCCATCGCCGCGCAAACCAATTTGCTCGCGTTGAATGCGACCATCGAAGCGGCCCGTGCCGGTGAATCCGGCCGTGGTTTCGCTGTCGTGGCTTCCGAGGTGAAGGCGCTGGCCAACCAGACCGCCAAGGCTACGGAAGAAATCTCCGCGCAAGTCGCCGCCATGCAGGCTTCCACCAGCGACGCGGTTGCGGCGATCAGCGGCATTACCGAGACCATCGCCCAGACGAGCGAGATCACGGTCAGTATTTCCACGGCGATGGACCAGCAGGGCGATGCGACCCGCGAGATCGCGCGCAACATTCAGTCCGTTGCGGCCGGATCGAACGAGATCAGCGTCCACATCGGCGGGGTTACCACAGCCGCGGCCGCGACCGGCTCGGCCGCATCCGACGTGCTATCGAACGCCCGCGAACTCGATAGCCAGTCGGGGATGCTGCGGGGCGCGCTCGATGGCTTCTTGACAAAGCTCCGAGCGGCGTAGGTCCAACCATCCCTTCAGACCGCTTTGTGCCTGATCCCTGAGATCCGACGAGTGCTGCGGCCGGCCATGCTATAATGCCCGAAGCAGTGGAGCGCACGAAGGAGCCGGGCGATGGCCGTGGATTTACTCAACATCGAGGGACTTGAAGCGAGCGAGCATCAGGGCCCGATCGTGATGGTGAACCTGATGCGGTTTCGCGATCGTTCGCTCGACGGCCAGGGCAGCGGCTGGGATGCCTATCTGCGCTACAGCGCGCTCACCGTTCCGATGATCAAGGCGCGCGGCGGAACCTTGCTTTGGACCGGCCAAGCCAAGGCCGTCGCGCTCGGCCCGCAAGCCGGCAATCAATGGGATTACGTGGCGTTAGTTTATTATCCATCCGTGGCGGCGTTCATCGACATGATGACCTCGCCGGATTACCAGACGCTGAGCGATCCGCACCGCCGCAACGGATGCGCCGAGCATGTAATCATCGCCACATCGGAAGCCTACAGCAAGTTCAAGGCGGTTTAGAGCTTAAGCGAATTGGTTAGGACCTGGAGGCGAAAGGTGCTGGCGATATTCGCCTCACCAGGTCCGATGAAATTTCGCCGATGCTTCGGATGCCAAGCAGCGCCATGTCGCGGTCGACCTCGTCCTTGAGAAGGGCGAGGGCACGCTGCACGCCGGCTTCGCCTGCGGCGACGGCTGCGAACAGCAAAGGCCGGCCGACGAAGACGAAGTGAGCGCCAAGCGCCAGCGCCTTGAGAACGTCGGTGCCGCGCCTGATTCCGCCATCCAGCATCACCGTCATGCCGTTGGCCTCGGCTGATATCTCGGGCAGCGTGCGCAGGGAAGATACCGTGTGATCAAGCTGTCGACCGCCATGGTTGGAGACGATCACGCCATCAACGCCGCTCTCCCGCGCGATGCGGGCGTCGGCGGGCGCGATCAGGCCTTTGACCACCAGCTTGCCTTGCCAGCGCCGGCGGATCAGCTCGACATGCTTCCACGCGAGTTGGTCACGCTTGCCGATGTTGCGCATCAGGTTTTTGGAAAGCACCGGCGGACCGCGCACCGCATCCATATTCTCAAAATGCGGCATGCCGTAGTTGATCAGGGTGCGCGCCCAGGTGCTGAACAGCCAATCGGGATGGCTAATCGTGTCCCAGGCGACCCGAGGCGTGATGGCCAGCGGGACTTGGAAACCGTTACGGATGTTGTTCTCGCGGTTAGGTGCAACCGGAACATCGGCGGTTATGACGAAGGTGTCGTAGCCGGCGGCGGCGACCCGGTCGACCAACGGTTCGATGCGCGCAGCGTCGCCAGCCAAATATGCCTGATACCAGGCTGCCGTATTTTCGCGCCGTACGTCTTCCAGCGTGATTAGCGACGAGGCGCTGAGGATCATCGGTACATTCGCCGCCGCCGCGGCGCGCGCAAGCACGATATCGCCCCGGTAGGCGCAAAGCGCCGCCGATCCCATCGGTGGAATACCGAATGGCGCCGCGTAGGTCTTGCCGAACAATTGCGTGGTCTGCTCGCGCGCAGAGACGTCCTTGAGCACGCTCGGAACAAATCCGTATTCATCGAAGGCGCGGCGATTGTCGCGTAGCGCCGCATCGCTCTCGGTAGCTCCGGCGATATAGCCGTAGAGGAATTTCGGCAAGCGACGCCGGGCTGTCAGCTCGAAATCATCGAGCGACAGATAGCGACGCACGGCGCGGGGCACGGCGATCTGGGCGCGCTGCACCGTCGATGGTGGGGCAATCATGTTTGAGGTCTTGTCGTCCATGTCGGAGAGCGATCTCTTGTTGGGGCGGCGGTGATGGTCTGACAAGGTGGAGATGCGGTCAACCGCCCGGCTTGCGCGAGGCGACGAACACGCCGGTCAGCACCAGCGCAAAGCCGATGAAGTGGAATGGCTGCGGGCGCTCGCCGAGAAACACCATCGCCATGATCGATCCGAACACCGGTACCACATGAAAGAAAGGCGCGGCGCGGTTGGCGCCGATCAGTTGTACGCCGCGATTGAAGCACAGATAAGCAATCGTAGAGGGAAACACCGCGACATAGAACAGGCTAAGCAGGTTCGCCGTATTCACCTGCATCAGCGGGCGAGTGAACAATTCAACGATCAAGAAGGGTATGAGGCTGGCGGCGCCGCAACCAAAGGTGAAGCCGACAAACGATAGTCCGTGAATTCCCGGCCGCTTCAATGAAAGCACTGAATAAAATCCGAAGATCGTCAATGCCGCCGTGAAGATGAGGTCGCCCTTGTTGAAGTCGATGCTCGCCAGCCCTGTAACATCACCGCGCAGCAGTATCACCAGCACCCCCGCTAGCGACAGCGTGATCCCAGCGGCTTGCGCCAGCGTCAGCCGGTCGCCGAGCAGGATCAGCGACCATACCGCAACCAGCAAGGGTCCGGCCGACTGCAGCAACAGCGTGTTAAGAGCCTCGGTATGTTCGAGCGCCCAGTACTGCATGGTGTTGAACGCGCCGATGCCCGTGATGGAAAGAACCACCATGGTGCCGAGACCGGCGCGGATCGCGCCCCAATCGCGCACCAAATGTTTCCAGGCAACGGGAAGAATGATCAGGAACGCAAGTGACCAGCGCAGAAACGACAGCGTCACCGGTGGGATATGTCCAGCCGCAAGGCGGCCAACCACCGCGTTGCCGGCCCAGCACAGCGCGGTAATGGACAGCAGCAGATAAGGCTGGTTCGCGATCCAGTTCCGGAGGGCGCTGGCGCCACGGCTTTGATCCTCGGAGGCGGACATGGCGTACTGGCAATTGGCCTGGGTTCACTGACGCCGTTGCTCCGCCCGATCTGACCACCGGGCCGGTATTGCCCGGCTCGCCCAAAGACACGGATTTTGACCTTGTATCAACGGCACAAGACGCATCGCGACCATGCACTGGGCCTCCAGTTCGGCCTCGCCCCTGGACAAACAAAAAGCCCCGCGGCGGGAGTCCGCCGGGGGGCCTCGAGTTCGAGGGCTGCCGGTCAGGCGGCCTTGGTCGTCTCGATCTCGCGGATGTTGGCCGATCCGGCAATCGGGATCCGGCGCGGCTTCATGGCCTCCGGAACTTCGCGGATCAGCTCAACCTTCAACAAGCCGTTATCAAACGCCGCGCTCTTAACCTGGACATAATCGGCCAAGTTGAATTGGCGCTTGAACGGCCGGGACGAGATGCCCTGATACAGGAACTCGCGCTGCGCCTTGTCGGCCTTGCGGCCTTCGACCGTCAGCACATTCTGCTCCGCGGTGATCGAGATCTCGTCGGGCGAAAAGCCCGCCAGCGCCAGCGATATCTGGTACCGGTCCTCGCCAAGCCGCTCGACGTTGCAGGGCGGGTAATTGTCGTCGCTGCCCGCGTGTTGCGCTGCATCGACTAGATCGAAAAAGCGGTCAAAGCCGATCGTTGACCGCCACAGGGGACTGAAGTCGTAGGTTCTCATAGCCAAATCCTCCATTGAGCAAGATGGTACGAGCAAGCGCCGGACACCGCCGGCGCCCGTCTCAGCCGAGCCCTCGAAAGGCGCCCGGGCCGCGTCTCGCGGCGGTGAAAAAAATTAGGAAAAGGGTTTTCGGTTTCAAGAGGCGGAGAAAATTTTTGGCAAAGTCGGCTGTGGGGTTGCGCTGGGCGGAGCCGGTCCGCCCCTGGCGATCGCGATTGCAAGAACTCAAAATTTTTTTAAGGGGGTCTTGAACTGTGTCGCGTTTTTTCTAGGTGGTTTTCGTCCCAAGCGCGAAAGGAGTTGAGGAGGACGACATGACCGAGTTAGACCGAAGCTTTGATGAAAATGTGTACGACCTGAATGCCATTTTACATCCCGGTTCGGTTTTCGATCATCCCCGGGATGTTCTGGCGGACACCACGCTGTCGCGAGCAGAGAAACGAGCGATCCTGGCGTCGTGGGCATCCGACGCAGCAGCCGTAACGTCGTGCCCGTCGCTACGCGCCATACCCGGCGTCAAGCGCACCGTCTCGATCGATGAGATACTGGAGGCGCTGTCGAGTCTCGACCATTCGCCGCGGAATCCACCGGGCGGCAAGCCGGCCCGGCTGAAATCGACCGAGCGCACATCGCTGGCCGCTTGATCGGCCCATTGAACAGACCCGGCGGCAACGCCCGCGGGGTCTGAGCTGTCGCCCTCTGCTGACCCGGGCTCTCGCATACTGCCACGTCTCGCGTGATCTGGCGCCCTGACCGCTTCATCAACGTGGTGGACGGCCCATTCAACCTTGGGTACATCGGCTGCCTTTCTCCGGACACAAATTTTCAGGGGATATCAAGGGGTTGAGGCCCCTTTTGAATCCGCCTTAAGCGCCGTTTTGCTTGCGTCGATAGATAGCTTCCTTTATCCGGTTGTTTGCCTCGCGTGCGAGCGGCCCCGGCCGTTGATTTGAG
>VAZS01000116.1 GCA_005884855.1 Alphaproteobacteria bacterium
GCTGGCGTTTCCGATACGCTCTGGAACATGGAACAGATCGTCGGCCTAATCGACGCTCGGGACGCCCGCGCGAAACTAAAGCCCGTTAACTAAAAAGTTCAGTTTGGGAAACTGAGACACTACCACCCACTACCGCCCCTTGACTCCTAGAACAAAAAAGGAACAATGTTCACTCTATGTTCCCCAGTAAGGAGGCAGGCATGTTGAAGGTTTTTGTCGAAGAAGCTGCAGCGTTGGCGTCGATCACGCTGTTCGTCGGGATGATCGCAGTGTGGGCGCAGCTCATCCCGCAGCTCTGATTAGGACGCCCAAAAGCACGGCCGGACCTTGGACCTGGGGAAAAGCGGGAGGGCACGCTCAAGTAATGCGTTGCACGTGGACTTCCCGCGCCCCAGGCCTCACGATTAAGGGGCGAGTCGGCCTTTCCAGCGGTTTCGCTTCTCAGGCCTGACAAATTGACCCCACTCCATGAGCAAGAGGCCGTCGGCAGCCATGTCCAATGCCGGATTTGTCCATCTCCACGTGCATTCGGCCTATTCGCTGCTGAAGGGCTCTATCAAAATCCAGAAGCTCGGCGAGCTCGCCAAGGCCGACCGGCAGCCGGCGCTGGCGCTGACCGATACCGACAACATGTTCGGGGCGCTGGAATTCTCGGACAAGATGGCCGGATACGGCGTCCAGCCGATTATAGGCTGCGAGCTTGCGGTCGATTTCGGCGATCAGGACCCCAACGCGCGAAATGGGGTCGGAGCGGCGCCATCGCGGATTGTGCTTTTAGCGGCGCGCGAGCGCGGCTATCGCAGCCTCATGCGGCTGAACTCGCGGGCCTTCCTGGAGACCCCCGTCCACCAAGCCCCTCATATCAATTTCGAATGGCTGCAGGGCGAGGCCGAGGATTTGATCGCGCTGACCGGCGGCCCCGACGGGCCGATCTCGCTTGCGCTCAGTGCCGATCAGGCCGCCCTTGCGGCTTCGCGGTGCGATCGGTTGACGAGCCTGTTTGGCGATCGGCTCTATATCGAATTACAGCGCCACGGCATGCGCTGTTATGTATCGCCGGGGGACGTGTGATCGCCGAGACCGAGCGCGATCAACTCACGCCGGATCATCGTTTCAAGACGCGCGCTGAAATGGCCGTGCTGTTCGCCGATGTGCCGGAGGCGCTGGCCTCCACCGTCGAGATCGCCGAGCGCTGCGCGTTCCGTCCCGTCACGCGCAAGCCGATCCTGCCGCGGTTCACGGTTGGGGCGGGCAGCAATGCGGCGGACGCGGAAAGCGATGAGGGCGCGGAATTGCGCCGTCAGGCGGAGGAGGGCTTGAGCAACCGGCTGAGCATTCATGGGCTTTCGCAAGGCGCCTCTGACGAAGACTATCGCGCCCGGCTCGCGTTCGAACTCGATGTCATCACCGGCATGAACTATGCCGGCTACTTCCTGATCGTCGCCGACTTCATCAAATGGGCGAAGGCTAAAGGCATTCCGGTCGGGCCGGGCCGCGGCTCCGGCGCGGGCTCACTGGTCGCCTACGCACTCACCATCACCGATCTCGATCCAATTCGGTTCGGCCTGCTGTTCGAGCGCTTTCTCAACCCGGAACGCGTGTCGATGCCGGAGCAGATGCCCTACGGGCAGGTCGACAAGCTGAGCAAATTGGTGCCGCAAAACCCCGCAGCGCCCGTGACGCTGGCGGCGGCCATCGCGAGCGAGCCGAAACTGCAGGCCTATCGTGACGAGGATCCGGTGGTGGCGCGCGCTTTCGATATCGCGCAAAAGCTTGAAGGGCTGACCCGTCACGCTTCGACCCACGCCGCGGGCATTGTCATCGCCGATCGCCCCCTCAGCGAGCTCGTGCCGCTCTATCGCGATCCGAAATCGGACATGCCGGTGACCCAGTTCAATATGAAATGGGTCGAACCAGCGGGTCTCGTCAAATTCGACTTTCTTGGCTTAAAAACGCTCACGGTGCTTGACGTCGCGGAAAAGCTGCTGAGGCAGCGAGGCGTGGTAGTCGATCTGGCGACCTTGCCGCTGGATGATGCCGCAAGCTACGAAATGCTCGGGCGTGGCGATGTGGTCGGCGTATTCCAGGTGGAAAGCCAGGGCATGAGGCGCGCGCTGGTCGACATGAGGCCGGATCGCTTCGAAGACATTATCGCCTTGGTGGCGTTGTATCGGCCAGGCCCGATGGCGAACATTCCGACTTATTGCGCCCGCAAGCATGGTGACGAGCAGCCGGAATATCTCCATCCGATGCTCGAGCCGATCCTAAAGGAGACTTTCGGCGTCATCATCTATCAGGAACAGGTGATGCAGATCGCACAGGTAATGGCCGGCTATTCTCTCGGCGAAGCTGATCTTTTGCGCCGGGCGATGGGCAAGAAAATCCGCTCCGAGATGGAGAAGCAACGTGCCGGATTCGTCGCGGGGTCGGTCAAGAATGGGGTGCCCAAAGGGCAGGCGGAAACCATCTTTGAATTGCTCGCAAAGTTCGCCGACTACGGCTTCAACAAGAGTCACGCCGCCGCTTACGCGTTGGTGTCGTACCAAACGGCGTACATGAAGGCGCATCATCCGGTCGAATTTTTGGCGGCGTCGATGACGCTCGACCTGAACAATACCGACAAACTCTCGGAATTCCGGGCCGAAGCGCAAAGGCTTGGTATCAAGGTCGAGGCGCCCTCGATCAATCGTTCCGCAGCAACCTTCGAAGTCAATGGGGGTACGATCTATTATGCGCTGGCCGCGCTGAAGGGCGTGGGTCTCCAGGCGGTCGAACTGATCGTCGAAGCGCGCAAGAACGGCGCGTTCACGTCACTGGCCGATTTCGCAGCACGCGTTAATCCGCGCGCGATCAACAAGCGGGTCATCGAGAGCCTTGCGGCCGCCGGCGCGTTCGACGCGCTGGATTCCAACCGCGCCCGCGTATTCGCGGGCGCCGAGGCGATCCTGGCGGCGTGTCAACGCAGCCACGAGGCTGCAACCATTGGGCAGAACGATATGTTCGGCGGCGCGGCCGATGCGCCGACCATCATGCTGCCGCAGGTTGAGTCCTGGTTGCCGGCCGAGCGGCTTCGACGCGAGTACGACGCGATCGGATTCTTCCTGTCTGGTCATCCGCTTGACGATTACGCCACCGTGTTGAAGCGACTGCGCGTGCAGTCCTGGGCTGAGTTTTCGCGCGCCGTCAAAACCGGCGCCACGGCCGGCAAGGTTGCCGCCACGGTGGTCTCGCGTATGGAACGGCGGACCAAGACGGGCAACAAGATGGGCATTATCGGGCTTTCCGATCCGACCGGCCATTTCGAAGCCGTGCTGTTCTCGGAAGGGCTGGCGCAATATCGCGACGTATTGGAGCCGGGGGCCGCCGTGCTGCTGCAACTCGGCGCCGAGCTGCAAGGTGAGGACGTCCGCGCGCGGGTGCTGCACGCCGAATTGCTGGACGACGCCGCGGCTAAAACCCAGAAGGGTCTGCGAATATTTGTGCGCGACACACGGCCGCTGGAATCGATCGCTAAACGGCTGCAAATGCCCGAGGTGGGGCAGGGTGCCGCACTGCGCGGCCAGCCGGAAAAAGGGCCCACGGCAGGTGGTGGCGATGGCGATGTGTCATTGGTAATGATGCTGGACCTCCAAACCGAAGTCGAAATGAAGCTCCCGGGCCGATTCAGGGTGTCACCGCAGATTGCCGGCGCCATCAAGGCGGTCTCGGGCGTGGTGGACGTCCAGACGCTGTAAAGACTCTTTCTCGGCCAATTGAGTGGAGGCTTATGTGTGCGAAATGTGCCACCGGAATTCGCTTCATCCACCCGCGCCATCACGGCGCGGCTTTATCCTCGGGGCCGCCGCTGCCGCGCTTTTGTCCGGAGAAGCTGTCGCGGCCAAAGAAGCCAACAAGCAAAAAAAACCGCCGCCGAAGCCGCAAAACGTGCTTTCGCCGGACGCGGCGCTGGAACGTTTGCGACAAGGAAATGCCCGCTATGTCGGGGGATTGTCGCAGCGCCATGATTTCAAGCATGAGCGCGAGGCTTTAGCCAAGGGCCAGAACCCTTACGCCGCCATATTGAGCTGCGCGGATTCCCGTATCGCGCCCGAATATGCCTTCGATTCCGCCCGCGGCGACCTCTTCGTTTGTCGCGTAGCAGGAAACTTCGCAACTAACGAGACAATCGCCAGTCTCGAATATGCTGTCGCCGTATTAGGCGCGCCTCTGATCCTGGTGCTTGGTCACGATAGCTGCGGCGCCGTCGAGGCAGTCATCGAATCGCTGAAGGACGGCACGACGCTGCCGGGTCAGATGCCTTCGTTCGTCACCGGCATTGCGCCAGCGGTAAAGGCGGTACAACAACAGGGAGGGGATACGCTCGGCAAAGCTATCCGACAGAATGTGATCGACAACGTCGCAAAGCTGAGCTCCGCAAATCCAATCCTGAGCGCGGCCCTTGACGACAAAAAGCTAAGAGTGATCGGTGGTGTCTACCGGCTCGGCGATGGCAGGATCGATCTGATCGCCTGAGCCTCTTGCGCGGTCGCGTCCCTCGCAAGGAGGAGGTATCCAACCGTCCTTGCCGTTGGCCCACCTATTGCAACCACACATTGTGTTCGGTTATAGCCACCTCAGGCGCATGCAGGGGGCGTTATGATTTGGCGTGGAGTGGCTTTGTTGGCCATCGCAGCTCTATTGACGAGCTGCGTGACTGAAAGAACCGGCGCTGACTATGCCCGGCTGATTCAAAAAGTCGGTCCACCGAGACCCGGACACTCGCGCATCGTTGTGCTTCGAGAAAAGGCCTATAGCGGCCTCGCTGATCCGGGTTGGGACGTCAAGCTCGACGGAGTGCCGATGAGCGATCTGAAGACGGGCACCTATGCGTATGCAGACCGACCAGCGGGCCAGCATCAGCTGTCGGCTACAGCCTCGCTGTTTCCAGGCGTAAGCCAGCGCGACATGTCCACGCAATCGGGCCGCACCTATTTCTTCCTGGCAAGAACCAGTGAAAGAGCGAGAGTCCTTGACGGGATGGCGGCTGCGGGAGGCCTAGGCGGTCTGCTCGTTGGGGTCGCCGTTACCTCCGGCAACAGTAATCCTGGGCCGCTCGATTTCTTTCCTTTGGAAGAATCGGCCGCCAGGACAACGATTGCGGACCTTCGCCTCGCACAATAGCCTGAATCAAGTCCATGGGTGCCGCTCCCGCCGAGGCCATATTTCCTTGCTTCCGGCGAAAATACCGCTATATAGCGCCCATCTCACACGGAAACATGGCTTAAAAGGCCGTCCGGTGGCAGCCGGGCCATAAGGCTCGTTTGCTCACACGTTTCCGGAGGAACCAACCGGAGAACCAGACTATGGCGCTACCCGATTTCTCTATGCGTCAGCTGCTCGAAGCTGGCGTTCACTTTGGCCATCAATCGCACCGCTGGAATCCGAAAATGGCGGATTACATTTTCGGTGCCCGCAATAACATCCACATCATCGACCTCGCCCAGACCGTGCCGCTGTTGCACCGCGCGCTGCAGGCCGTCAGCGATACCGTCGCCAAGGGCGGCCGTATCCTGTTCGTCGGCACCAAGCGCCAGGCACAGGAAGGCATTGCGGAGGCGGCCAAGCGCTCGGCGCAGTATTTCGTGAATTCGCGCTGGCTCGGCGGCACCTTGACGAACTGGAAGACGATTTCCGGCTCGATCAAGCGACTGCGACACCTCGATGAAGTGCTCAATTCAGGCGATGCCACTGCTTATACGAAGAAGGAACGCCTGACGCTGCAGCGCGAACGCGACAAGCTCGACCGTTCGCTGGGCGGCATCAAGGAAATGGGCGGTCTGCCCGACATGATCTTCGTGATCGATACCAACAAGGAAGACATCGCGATCCAGGAAGCCCAGCGGCTGAACATTCCTGTTGCCGCAATCGTTGACACGAATTCGGATCCCAAGGGCATCAGCTACGTCATTCCCGGCAACGACGACGCCGGCCGGGCGATCTCGCTGTATTGCGATCTGGTTGCCCGCGCTGTGATTGACGGCATCTCGCGTGCTCAAGGCGATGCCGGAATCGATGTCGGCGCTTCGGCCCAGCCAGTCCGCGAGGAGATTCCAACGGCGCCGCAAGCAACCGGCTTCCAGGGTCTCGCCGGGCCTCGTGGAGCCGCCGACGACCTCAAAAAGCTCAGCGGCGTCTCCGGCACGATCGAGAAGAAGTTCAACGATCTTGGCATCTTCCACTTTTGGCAGCTGGCCGAACTCGATCACGACACCGCCCATAAGATCGGCGAAGAAGTCGGACTGCCATCTCGCGCCGATGCGTGGGTGGCTCAGGCCAAGGCTTTGACCGCGGAAGCGGAATAATCCAACGCGCTGGCCGGAACGTTCCGGCCACCAATTTCAATTCGCGTAATTTCCTGGTGACAAACAGCGGCGAGGCAGCGGAAGCGGCGCCGCCGTCGCCCGTACAGGCAAAGGATTGCAACGATGGCAACAATCACAGCAGCGATGGTCAAGGACCTTCGCGAGACGACCGGTGTCGGCATGATGGACTGCAAGCAGGCGCTCGCCGAGAACAACGGGGACATGCAGGCGGCCATCGATTGGTTACGCAAGAAGGGGCTGTCCAAAGCTGCGAAGAAAGCTGGCCGGGTCGCGGCGGAGGGCCTGATCGGCGCGCTCACGTCGGTTAACAAGGGCGTTGTGGTCGAGGTCAATTCCGAGACCGACTTCGTTGCGCGCAACGAGCAGTTCCAAGGCTTGGTCAAGATGATCGCGCAGGTCGCGCTCGCCGTCGGGGCGGATGTGGAGAAAATCAAGGCCGCGAAGGCTGGCAGCGTCACTGTCGAAACCGCTATTTCGGATGCGATTGCGACCATCGGCGAGAACATGACGCTGCGGCGCGCCGCTTCGCTCGAAGTCAGCAAGGGCGTCGTATCGAGTTACGTGCACAACGCGGTTATCGACGGCGCGGGCAAGATGGGGGTG
>VAZS01000117.1 GCA_005884855.1 Alphaproteobacteria bacterium
TCTTCGTCGCACATTCGATGTCTCAAAACCATGGCTGAATCGGATGCTCGAAGGCGGCCGCCTGGAGTTTTTGAAGGCGGTCGACGGGGTGACATTCCAGATCACCAGAGGCGAGACCTTCGCGCTGGTCGGTGAATCCGGTTCCGGAAAGACCACTGTCGCGCGCATGGTCGTCGGACTGCTGCCGCCAAGCTCCGGGGAAGTGGTCATCGACGGCGTTTCGATGACCAACCCCCGGCAATTGGCGGCGCGTCAGCAACTGCGGCGCCGCATTCAAATGATTTTTCAGGATCCCTACGCCAGCCTCAACCCGCGGCTTCGGGTCGACGCGATCGTCGCCGAGCCCATTCGGGCGTTCAATCTGATCCAGGGCGAGCGGGACATCCAGGCCCGGGTCGGCGAGCTGTTGAATCTGGTCGGGCTGCACGCCGACGATAGCTGGAGGTATCCGCACGAATTTTCGGGCGGGCAACGCCAGCGGATCGCCATCGCCCGCGTGCTGGCATCCGAAGCCGAGTTCATTGTGTGCGACGAGCCGACCTCAGCGCTCGATGTCTCCGTGCAGGCGCAGATCCTCAACCTCATGCGTGACTTGCAGGACAAGTTCGGCCTCACTTATCTTTTCATCAGCCACAACCTCGCCGTGGTCCGGCACATGGCGAACCGGATCGGGGTGATGTATCTCGGCCGCCTTGTCGAGATCGCGGAAGGCCGCGAACTGTTCAGCCGCCCGCGAATGCCCTACACCAAGATGCTGCTGGGCGCGGTCCCCGATCTGGCGATGTCCGGTCGCCAGCGAATTCCTGTCAAGGGCGAAATCCCCAACCCGATCGATCCGCCGCCTGGCTGCGCGTTCAACCCGCGCTGCCCGCTGGTGTTCGATCTCTGCCGCAGGCAGGCTCCCGCGCTGATCGATGGTGTCGCCTGCCACGCCGTCAACAATGCAGCCGAAGCTGCCGCGGCGGTATAATCACGGGGACGCGAGCGAGAGGTTGCCGCTTGGGCTGGTTGGCAGACCGCCTTGGCTGTGATCAAGTGCGCCCCGAGCCCAAACCATGGATAACAATGAGCAATATCAATCCCGATCCCTTCACCACGCGGCCAGAAATCGAAGGCACCTTCGGGGTCGTCACCTCGACCCACTGGATTGCGACCGCGGTCGGGATGGCCACCCTTGAGAAGGGCGGCAACGCATTCGACGCCGGTGTCGCCACTGCATTTACGCTGCAGGTGGTCGAACCGCATCTGAACGGTCCCGGCGGCGATGTGCCGATCATCGTGCATGACACCAGAGCCGGCCGCACCGAGGTGATATGCGGTCAAGGCCCTGCTCCCGCCGGCGCCACCATCGCGCATTATCGCAGCGAGGGACTGGAGATGGTGCCCGGCACGGGGCTGCTGGCCGCCTGCGTTCCCGGCACGTTTGAGTCCTGGATGCTGCTGCTGCGCGATTACGGCACGCTGCGGCTGCGCGAAGTGCTTGAGCCCGCCATCGCCTATGCGCGTGATGGCTATCCGCTGGTCGAACGCGCATCGGCAACCATTCAGACGGTAGAGCAACTGTTCAGGAAATTCTGGACCACCTCGGCAGCCGTTTATCTGCCAAACGGCGAAGTTCCCAAACCCGGCACGCTCTTCACCAACAAACAGCTCTCGGAAACCTACGCCCGCATCTTGAAGGAGGCGGAAAGCGCCGGTTCGGACCGCGTTGCCCAAATCGAAGCCGCGCGCAAGGCCTGGTCGCGGGGCTTCGTCGCCGAAGCCATCGACAAATTCTGCCGCACACAAGAAGTCATGGACGTCAGCGGCTCGCCGCATCGCGGCGTGCTGCGCGGCGACGACATGGCACGCTGGCAACCGTCCGTTGAAGCGCCGCTCACCTACGAGTATGGTCGCTATACGGTCTGCAAGCCAGGTGTCTGGAGCCAGGGTCCCGTCATGCTCCAGCAACTCGCGCTGTTGAAGGGATTCCAGCTCGACGGCCTCGATCCCGCGGGTCCCGAATTCATTCACCTGCAAGTCGAATGCGCCAAACTCGCGTTTGCCGACCGCGAGAAGTTTTATGGCGATCCGAAATTCAGTGAGATCCCGATCGCGACGCTATTGTCGGACGCTTACAACGACGCGCGCCGCAAGCTGATTTCGGAAAAGGCGTCGCTCAATTTCGTTCCCGGGTCGGTAGAAGGATTCGGCTCGGTCGTAAAAATGCGCCGTGAGGAAGGGCAACGCGAGGCGGTTGGGGCGATGGGCGCCGGCGAGCCTACTGTCGGTCGGTTCGGTGAGGTGCGTGGCGACACCGTGCACTTCGATATCATCGATCAGGCCGGCAACATGATCTCGGCCACGCCCTCTGGCGGTTGGCTTCAATCCTCGCCGGTAATTCCGGAACTCGGCTTCTGCCTTGGCAGTCGCGCGCAGATGTTCTGGCTGCAGGAAGATCACCCGGCCGCGCTGGCGCCAGGCAAGCGCCCGCGCACGACGCTCAGCCCGACCATGGCGCTACGCGATGGCGAGCCGTATCTGGCTTGGGGTTCGCCGGGCGGCGATCAACAGGACCAATGGAATACGCAATTTTTTCTGCGTCACGTTCACGCCAGGATGAACCTGCAGGAAGCGATCGACGCGCCAGCCTGGCATTCCGAACATTTCCCGATCTCGTTCTGGCCACGCACCGCGCGCCCCGGTGTGCTGGTGGTGGAAAACCGCGTGCCAAAGGCCACTGTGGATTCGCTGAAACGTCGTGGTCATATCGTCGAGACCGGCCCGGACTGGTCGGAAGGCCGGCTGACAGCGGCATCCAAGGTCGGCCGGCGCCGGCGCGCGGCGGCCAATCCCAGGGGCATGCAGGGCTACGCGGCCGGACGGTAGTTAGTAAGATGACGTGGTCGATCATCGCCCGAGACGAGTTAACCGGGCAATTCGGAATAGCCGTCGCGACCTGCTTCTTCGCGGTTGGCGCCCGCGTCCCCCATGTCGCCCCCGGCGTTGGGGCGATCGCAACCCAGGCGCTGGTCAATCCATATTACGGGATAGACGGCTTGGAGCTGCTCCGAGAGGGGCGTCAGCCTCGCGAAGTCATCGAGACCCTGATCGCAGCGGATGCCGGACGTGAGAGCCGACAGCTCCATATGATGGACGCCGCTGGACGCATCGCGTCCCACACAGGCCGCGAATGCGTTATCTGGTGCGGGCATATCGAAGGCAAAGGATTTTCCATCGCCGGCAACATGCTGACGGGTGCGCGGGTACTTGACGATACGGCCGAGACTTACATCGCGAGAGAAAGTCTGCCGTTCGCGCAACGGCTGATCGCTGCGATGCGGTCAGGCGAGGCTGTTGGTGGAGACAAGCGCGGCAAGCAGTCGGCGGCGCTCGTGATCTACGACGAAGATGAGTGGTCGGCGCTCGATTTGCGCGTCGATGACAACCCCGATCCGCTTGCCGAACTCGACCGCCTCGAGCAGGTCAGCCGCGAGCGCTGGGTGCATTTCCGAAAATTTCTGCCGAGCCGCAAGAATCCGGCCGGCGTGACCGATCGCAAGATCATCGAAGCCTCGATGGAAGCTGCCGTAGCGGATCGAAAATGACGGTCACCCCACTGATCGAAATCGAAAATTTGCGGGTGCTGTTCCATGGTGACGGCGGGCGCACCACGCACGCAGTCGACCGGGTCGACCTGAGCGTGGCCAACGGCGCGACACTGGGGCTGGTCGGCGAATCCGGGTGCGGCAAGAGCGTGACCTCGCTCGCAATCATGGGCCTGTTGTCGAAACATTCAGCCGAAGTCACCGGGTCGATCCGTTTCGAAGGCTCCGATCTGCTTGACGTGCCCGACGAGACCCTGCGCGACCTCCGGGGCAACCGCCTGGCG
>VAZS01000118.1 GCA_005884855.1 Alphaproteobacteria bacterium
GATCACGGCGTGACCGGCTTTGTCGTCGACGGAGAAGCAGAAGCGGTTCAGGCGATCAGGCAGCTCCGCGAGCTTGATCGCCACCAAGTCCGCAGGCGCTTTGAGCAACGGTTCACGGTGAAGCAGATGGCGCAGCAGTACTCTCACTATTACGAGAGGTTAAGGCGGCCTGGCGCGATAACAGCCAACTTGCCTCCGAAGCACGCACCGGCATCGGACTTGATCCTGGTGAACGAAGCAAGCAGGTGAGCAGAGCGCTCAACCCGTGATCTTGTCAGTCGGATAATCGCTGCACTCCTGGTGGCTGGCGGCGTCCACAACTTGCCGGCGCCATTAGCAGGTTGGCTGAAGTTCGGCGCGCTTTCGCATTACCGTGCCGAGGAACGAAAACCTTCTCGGTCAGTTTAACGGCCAGTGGAGAGGGCGATGCGCTCTGTTGGGACCATTCTTGTCATAACCATCTTGCTCGGGCTGTTGGCCGCCGTCGGTTGGTTTGCGTTTGCTGGTATCACCGCGCCCGGTGAACCGATGCCCTCCGCGGGATATGTCGCGCTGGCTTTTGGCGCTTTGATCACTGTTCTGGTCGGCGTCGGATTAATGGCGCTTGTCTTCTACAGCAGCCGCCGTGGCTATGACGAGCCGCCACGCTTCCATGAAGATCGCTGACGCGGCCGTAGAGGACGCGAGGCGGTTAGCGTGAATGCAGGTTGCGCTCCCACCACAACTACTCTGGCAAATCCATCCCGGATGGCCCTGGGTCGACGACCATCGGCGTTTCGCCTTCCGTGTTCCGCCGCCGCATCTTTAGCGAGAGTCTCAGTTCGTGAGCCTTTATGGCCGTTGCTGCCGCGGTTCGACCAAGCTGTCCGGCAACCGATGCTGTCGGATACTTCTGGGCCAGGTTCTTGAGCTTGGCGATATCCTCCTTGGTCCAGCGCCGGGAATTGAAATTGGGCATATCTCGTTCCTCTGCAAAGTAGCGCGTGCAAAGTAGCGCGGCGCTAAAAGCCGATGCTGTGCAGAAGGTTCCATAGCGGGGGCCAGAGGTCTCTCTCGGCTACTTCATCTCCGGCGAGGCAGCCGAGCGATCCCCGACGTTTGCTTTCAGTCTTTTTTTGTCCAAAAACCGAAGGCCAACGGCCAGCTGTCTCAGATCATTTCGATCGGGCCCGACCGGCAGCTTGCGCGCGCGCCGGAGCGCGTCGGCGGCTTGCGTCCGGAGCGGTGAAACCGCCATATCGGATGGATGCTTCATGGAAAGGCCTGGGCGGCGGATGATTAAACCATCATAGGTTTAGTAACAGTCGACCGTCTGTTCGGCTCGCGACTCTAAGCCTGAATTGTTTGGAAACTTGCTCGCGCTGTCTCACGAAAATCCCAAGCGTCGACTTTGAGCCGCCGAGCAAGCCCTCAAAACGGCTCTGGCATTTCGCTAGCTAAGATGGGGATTGACCAATCCACGCGCGCTCCGAGGCGGCAGGCGCGCAAGAACCTGTTTCCAGGCGGCAATCGGTGGACAGGAACAGGCACGACGAAATTTGGTAGCGGGAGAGGGACTCGAACCCCCGACCCCAGGATTATGATTCCCGTGCTCTAACCAGCTGAGCTACCCCGCCACGGCATCCGTCGTCACGGCTTTATCTGTACCGCAGTCGCGAACGCGCGGCATATAAGAAGCCGGTCAAGGGCATGTCAAGCAAACCCGGCGCTGCCGCCAAGTACTTGCATTGAGCAGCTATTTCGGCCGAACGGTGGGATCGCCACCGGGGCTACCCGGCGGAGGGATCACCGGCGTGTTTCCGGCATCCGGCGTCGGCGCGCGGATTTCCGGATCGACGCCGGCGGGCGGACATAGCACGCCATCGGACTTCGCCAGTTTGTCACCCAGCGGCTCGGCTCTCTCCCCCGTGGTCGAACCTTCTGGCGCCAAGGTGCCCCGCGGCGGGACTGGTCGCACCGGCCCGCAATTGTTGACGGATGCAGGCGGCGCGGTTTGAGCCGGCGGGGTCGCCGGCGTTGGCGGCGCCTGCGCCATCGCCGGCCCGGTCGCCATCAGTACACAGCAGACGTAGAGCAGATTTTCTCTCGGCATGCGGGGAAACGGCCGGCGCTTGCGGATGTTCCGCGCCGAACCCGGACACACGTTCAGGATTTGCGATAGCGGATCAGCGAAAAATGGCCCATCGGCGGCATCGAACGGCGCTCGACTAAAGTGACGCCACCGTGTTTTGCTGCCCAGTCGACCAGTCGCACCCATGGAAACTCCGGCCGCCAGCCAAGCCTGCGCGCCAAAGGCGCAAACGCCAGTTCGAAAGCACGCCGCGCGCCACTCTCGGCACCGATGTGATTGACCAGGATGAGTTCGCCGCCGTGTTTGAGCACTCGTATAAAATCGTCAAGCGTCGCCTCGGGATCCGGCACCGCGGTGACCACATACTGCGCCACCACCGCGTCGAAAAAACCATCCTTGAAGGCCAGGTTCTTCGCGTCCATGACCGCGAGCGTCTCGACGTTACAAAGATTCAGCGCTCGCACGCGCTGCTGCGCCTTGCGCAGCATCGGCTCGGAGATATCGACCCCGCACAATTTCGTGCTCGGCGAATAATCCGATAATGACAGGCCAGTACCGACCCCCACGTCGAGAATTCGTCCGCCGATCTTGTCCGCCGCTGCGATGGTCGATTGACGACCGTGCTCGAAGACCTTGCCGAATACCAGATCGTAAACCGGGGCCCAGCGCCCATAAGCCTTTGCGACCCCCGCCCGGTCGATATCTGAAGCCATGCCCCCGTCCTGAAAGCTCTATCCGCGCATGGCTTCGACCAAGGGCGGTCGTACCGCGCCTTTGGCTATCGCGCTCTTCGCGGACGCGCTTTGAATGAATCCGCCGCCGAGCACGCGCGCCTGCCCGGAGGGTGCATCGTAGAACACACAGGCT
>VAZS01000119.1 GCA_005884855.1 Alphaproteobacteria bacterium
TTACACCATTCCCCAATACCATCAACAACTTACAGGGTATTCTTCCAGTTCCTTCGACGGACCCTAGAAGTCCGGTGCAGGCGTGCGCTGTTCTACTAGTTAGGTCACGGCCTTGGCAAGCGCGCGGCGGTCGGCTTCTCGCACCTGCGCTTGCGGGAGCGTGCGGCGAGCTCGCGCGACCGGCGTCGCGATTTTTTGTCCGATCTTGATCGCTGCACCGAGCTTGCGCGGCGGTCAGCTCACCTTGCGTCGAGCCTGCCGCACTTCGAATGTTATCGTTGGGTCTTGGGCTTGGTTGCCGATGCCAACCGGGCATGCAATGCTGAGAGGCCAAAAAAATGAGGAAGCGGCGGCGACGCCCCCGTATTCCCTGGGCTTGAGAGCCTGGCATCGAGTAGTACTTTCGGAGACATCAATATGAAGCTTAGATACATCCTCGGGCTGCTTTGCGCCGCCTCGCTTTCCGTTGTCCTGGCGGGCAATGCTTCGGCCCAGGACAAGACGGTCAAGATCGGCGGAGTCTTTCCATTGAGCGGCAACGCCGCGAGCGCCGGCGTCCACGCCAAGGCCGCGATCGAAACCGCGCTGGATATCATCAACAACGCCCATCCCGAATTGGGTAACTTCCCGCTGGCGAAGAACGCCGGCCTGGCCGGTCTCGGCGGCGCCAAGGTGGAGGTTGTCTTCGCCGATAACCAGGGCAGCCCGGCAACCGGACAGAACCAGACGCTGCGGCTGATTACCGAAGAGAAGGTCGTCGCGCTCACCGGCGCCTACCAATCGGGCATCACGCTCACGGCGAGTGCGATTGCCGAGAAATACGGAATTCCATTTCTGAATGGCGAGTCGGTAGCGGCGAACCTGACAGAGCGTGGCTTCAAATGGTTCTTCCGCGTCACGCCGGTCGCCTCGGACTTCGCCAAGATCTACAACGATTTCCTCAACGACATGAAGGCGACGGGGGTCAAGACCGACAGCGTTGCGATGGTCCATGACAACACCGAATACGGTACCTCGGTCGCGAACGTGATCACCAGCGTGTTCAAGGAAGGCGGCCGGAGCGCGCCGATCGACATCGCCTACGCGGCCAATGCAACCGACGTGCAGAGCCAGGTGTTGCAGCTCAAGGAGAAAAAGCCCGATGTCGTGATCATGATCACCTACACATCGGACGCGATCCTTTTTGCCAAAACGATGCAGGCGCTCGACTATAAGCCGCCAATGCTGCTTGCGGACGATGCCGGGTACTCTGATCCGTCCTTTATCAAGGCGGTCGGCAAGCTCTCGGTCGGCGCGTTTAATCGTTCATCCTGGAGCGTCGGCCCTCCCGGCTCGCCGACAGCGGTGATTGCTGAAATGTACAAGAAGAAGAGCGGCGATGAGATGGACGATACCGCCGCGCGTCAGATGCAAGGCTTCCTCGTTCTGGTGGAGGCCATCGACCGCGCCGGTTCGACCGACCCGGCCAAGATCCAGGCGGCGCTGAAGGCCACCGACTTGAAGCCCGATCAACTGATGATAGGGTACAAGGGCGTCAAGTTTGACGAGAAGGGCCAAAACGTGCTGGCCGCAGGCGTTATCATTCAATTGCAGGACGGCGAAAACTATGTCGCGGTCTGGCCAAAGACCAACGCTCAGAAAACACCAATCATGCCTTACAAGGGCTGGTGAGATATTCGAGGGCGGGGCAGCGTTCCCGCCTTCGAAGCATTCGCAATCCACTTAGAATTTAACCCTCGGGTTCATCGCCGGCATGTCCACTATCATTGTCCAGGTGATCGTCGGCGGCCTTCTGCTGGGTGCGATCTACGCGCTGTTTTCCTCCGGCCTCACGCTGGTCTGGGGCATGATGAACATCGTCAACTTTGCGCACGGCGATTTCGTCATGCTCGGCATGTACGTAGCTTTCGTGGTCTGGACGCTGTTCGGCGCCGGTCCTTTATTGGGCGCGCCACTCGCGGCAGTGGTGCTGGCGACGCTTGGCGTTGTGGTTTATTTCGGATTGATCCGCGAGATCATGAAGGGGCCGATGCTGGCCCAAATTCTCGGCACCTTCGGGCTGGCGCTGCTGCTGCGCTACTCGGCGTTCTGGTGGTTCGGCGCCAACTTCCTGACGTTGCCGGAAAACATTGTCGGCGGCACCTTCGATGTATTGGGCTTGCGCATCCAGGCTTCGCGGCTGTTGGCCGGCGGGGTTGCGTTGCTGGTGACGCTCGGCCTGCACCTTCTGCTGACGCGGACCTCGCTTGGATCGAAGATGCTGGCCGTCGCGGAGGATTCCACCGCGGCGCAATTGATGGGCATCCGGCCTGATAGCATGCAAGCCATCGCTTGGGCGATCGCGGCGGGAGCCACCGGCCTTGCCGGCGCACTGATTGCGACGTTCTTTTATATCGTGCCGACCGTCGGCGAGACGCTGGCGATCGTTGCATTCGTCACGGTATCGCTGGGCGGGTTCGGCAGCGTGCCCGGCGCGCTGATGGCGGGGCTTCTGATCGGCGTCATCGAGTCCTTGTCCGCCTACCTGATCGGCGCCGTCTACAAGGACATCGTCGTGTATTCGCTGTTCCTGGGCTTCCTCTGGTTCCGGCCGCAGGGCCTTATGGGTAAGACGTGATGCGGCGCTTGCTGTGGCCCGCGGTGGTACTGGCGCTGGTGATCGCCTATCCGCTGTTGTTCTCGACGCCGTTTCAACAGCGGCTCGGCGCGCTGGTGCTGCTGTATGCAATCGCGGCATCCGCCTGGAACATCGTCGGCGGCTATGCCGGGCAGGTGTCGGTAGGGCATGTGGTGTTTTTCGGTTGCGGAGCCTACGCCGCGATGGGCGCTTATGCCCATTTCGGATTGTCGCCGCTGGTCGGAATTCCTGTCGGCATCATCATCAGCGTTGCGATATCAGCCGTGGTCGGCGTGCCGACGCTGCGGTTATCCGGCCACTATTTCAGCATGGCAACGATCGCGGTAGCCGAACTTGTGCGGTTGATTGTGACCAACACCGAGTATCTCGGCGCCGCCGTCGGACTGAGCGGTCCCACCGTGCCGCGCAACGTCTTTGATCTCTCGTTTATCTCGGCGTTGCCGTACTACTACCTGTTCCTGACAATCCTTGCGATCACGCTGGGGCTCACCTGGTGGATGGCTAACAGCCGAATGGGATTTTATCTTCGCGCCATCAGGGATTCCGAACGTGCCGCGCGTTCGCTCGGCGCGCCGGCGAGCCGCACCAAGCTATATGCCTTTATGCTCAGCGCGGGGCTGACCAGCGTTGCCGGCGCGCTCTATGCGATGATGTTCGGTTTTGTCGATCCGGAATCCGGTCTCGGCATCCTGATCTCGGTCAAGATGCTGATCATGGCGGCTCTGGGCGGCGCCGGGCTATTGTTCGGACCGTTGGTGGGCGCGGCGATTCTGGTCCCCCTGGAGGAAATCTCCAACAACCTGCTCGGTGGCAAGGGAGCGGGGCTGACGTTTGTCCTCTACGGAGCGATCATCGTTCTGATCTCGAGGTTTCAGCCGGGCGGCATTCTGACGCTGATCAAACGGCTT
>VAZS01000120.1 GCA_005884855.1 Alphaproteobacteria bacterium
AATCTCCTGTGGCTCACTCCTGCGAACGAGCGCAGGTAAGCTGGGAAGCAGCGGTATAGCAGGCGATTCGCACGTTGCAATCCGGCAGGCAGAACAATGCCGCGAAAAACATCTCGCTTCGCTCTATTCATACGCGCGCACATGCATTACATGCGTCTGCATGAAAAATCAGCATTCCGACAATCACGTTCATCGCCACTTCGCTCCCACCGCCCTGATGCTCGGAAACGTGGTCACTGGCTGCTCGGTAGTGGGCCCCGCGGGCATGTTGAGCGAACTGTCATCCGGACTGGACGTGACGATTCGCGACGCCGGACTGCTGATCACGTTTGGAGCTGTCATGCTGTGCATCGGCTCGCCCCTGACTGCGTGGCTGACGAGCCGGATAGACCGCCGTACTCTGCTCACCGCAACCCTCGCCGTGCTTGCGCTCGCCAACATTGCCTCGGCGTTTGCGCCCAATTACCTAACCCTATTGGTGATTCGTCTGATCATGCTCGGGATCGGCGCGCTTTACACCCCACAGGCCGCCGGTACCGCCGCTCTCATTGTGCCGGAGGAAAAGCGAGGCAGCACCATCGCCTATATCTTTTTGGGGTGGTCGCTCGCGGCTGCCGTGGGCCTGCCATTGATCACGTTTATCGCCAGCCATTACGGCTGGCGCGCGGCCTACGGCAGTATAGGAACGCTCGGCTGTTTGAGTTTTCTTCTGCTGGCGTGGCGCCTGCCGGGCGGATTGGTCGGTTCGCCCGTCGAACTCAAGACATGGGCCGACGTCGGCCGAAACCGAATGATCGTCCTGCTGCTTTCGATCACCACGTTGCAAATGTCCGGGCAATTTGTGGTGTTTACCTTCATGGGGCCGCTCATGGCCAAACTGACGAATGCCGGTCCGGACGCAGTTGCGTTGGTGTTCGCACTCTACGGCGTCTTCGGTTTCATCGGAATTGCAATCGCGACACGCATTGTCGATTCCTGGGGCGCCTACAAGACGTCGCTGTTGTTCACTCTTGTGATGCTGACCGGCATCACCGGATGGGCGGTGAGCGCGGGCAGCTATCCGTTGATGGCCTGCGCGGTTGCGATCTGGGGGCTGGGTTTCGCCTCGACCAACTCGATGCAACAGGTCAGGCTGGTGAATGCGGAGCCGGCGCTTGCGTCAGCATCGGTCTCGCTCAACACCTCGGTGTTGTATATCGGGCAGGCGCTCGGTTCGGCGATCGGCGCTGTGCTCTACGCGCGCGACGTGCTGCACGGAGTGGGCTACGTTGCCGTTGGTTTTGTCGCGGTAGCCGTCATGATGGTTACGATGACGAAGCCTCGGCCGGGCGCAGCATCGGCCGCATAAGCGCTGAGCGTCAGATGAGAACACTACTCGCGCTGGTTTTAGTCGTGTATTCCGCCGCAGCCTTGGCTCAGGGTACCGCACCGTCGCCCGGTACAGCCCGGGCCGCCAGTAACCCACCGAGCTTCGGAGGTAAGCCGCTGGTTCAGGTGAAGCCGCGTACGGTTGCGGCGAAGCCAAAGACGACGGCGAAACCGCAATCGCCTGCGGAGAAATTGCGGGGTTGTCTCGAAATCGAAGACGGCAGTAAAGGGCGCCTGGATTGCTACGACGCGATCTTCCCGCCCAAGCCAAACCCCAAGGCGCCAGAAGCCAAAGCTGTCGCCGATTGCCGATTCACAAAGGAAGAAGACGAGCGGTTGACTTGCTTTAACGGGTTCGCGGAGCGAATCCCGAAATTCTGACGCATTCACTCTGCGCCCCGAATACTCCTCACCGCTTGGCGGGAGTCGAGCTTGCCGCAAATTTCGCCAGCGCCGGAGTTGCCGCCATTTTCACGAGCACTTCCTTGATCGGATTGTCCGTCCAGGCGCGGGTGACATAATCGCGATGTGTCACGGCGTCGGCAGTCCGGAGGAAGACCACGCTGCCGGGCCGCAGCGGACCATCCATATCACCGGATAAAGCGATGCCTTTTTCCGTGAGCATCTGCATCAGTTCCTCGTCGTGCCGCTGGGTGTGACGCGAGTAGGCGCTGACGAAAAAGCCGGACCGGTTGTTCTCGATCCAGGATGCGAACTTCTCCAACTCGCCATAGACAGCATCGAGCAGGAACACGCCGCGCACGCGATTGCCGAGGCCGCCCACTTCCAGGCTCCACGCCGCCGGCATGAATCCGCCGCTGTAACCAACGATAATCACCGGCATGCTCGCAAACGTCTTGGCGGCGCTGGGGTCGCCATAGGTCCGGGCTAGGTGATCGGCGGACTCGGCCACGAACCGTTTGAGGCCGCCCGGCTGCCAGAATTTGCCGGCGCTGGAATCTGCGGCGTCTACCGCTAGCTGAGGCGCGAGCAGCACGGCATTCGCGCCGGCATCGGAAATCTGTTGCGGCACCAGTTGGCGGTCGCGCACGTCGCGTTCCAGCGTAGCGCCGTTGCCATGAAAGAACACAACGATCACACCGGGTCTGCGAATATCGAAACTCTGCGGTACATGCATCAGTACGCGGCTGTCATTGTAGGTCTGGTCTTGCCAGTAAACTCGGCCGCCATATGCGCGGTGGCCGCGACGCCCATCCTTGTGGACGTTCAGGAATGGCTCGTCGCTAACCGGATTGTTGCCGAGATAGGGAAATGCGGAATTTTTCAGGCTAACCAGCGTGGTCTGATCTTCTCGTTGGGGAGGCTGGTACGGCACCGTCGGCGTTAACGAGGCGACCTGGTATGGCGGGCGCTCTGCTTGTGCGGCGGGTATGCTTCTCGCCTGGCGTTGCTCGAGGCTCTCACCCGCGCTGGCGAAGCGATCACCGAACTGAGATCTTGGAAATCGGTCGTCGAAGCTGTCCTCTGCCGTGGCATGCGAATTGGCCGCAAGCTGTCCAAGGCCAGGCGCCTGTCCGCATTGCACGAGAACGAGCGAGAGCGGAATGCAAGCGGTCAGGATCGCGATCCTGCGCCGTCGATCCGAACCGGCGCGATTGGGAGGGCTTTCCGCGCGCGCATGCCGCGCGCCGACCGCGGACGCTGACTGGTTTGCGCGATCAGACGTCTGGAATTGCGCCCTGACCATCCACCCACTGCCCCATGTCCACCGGCGACCGGCGTATGTCAGCTCGTTCCAGTTGAGGTGACGTTAACTTCCGAAAGCCCATCCCGGAACGGACACACGAAATCGTGTCCTGATTGTGAGGCGATGGCGCTCACTTCGCAATGCCGCAGGTGGGCCAAAGGCTTACGGTACCACAACACCGCAGCCATTGCAGATGAGAGCCTCATTATAACCGCTTGAATTCACACAGGTCTGATTGCACGGTGAAAAAGTCGCTGGGATGTGCGGCGCGCCCAGGACATTGAGGGACATGGTGGGATCAGAAGCGGGAGGCGCGGCTTTTCCGGGCCGGCTCACCGGGGGCGGATCGACCGTTTCCGTCATGGTGGCGACCGCCATTGTCATAGCCGACATGGTTGGCGTCGGCGTCTTCACCAGCCTCGGCTTTCAGGTCAAGGACATCCCCTCGGGGTTTTCAATCCTGTTGCTGTGGATCATCGGCGGCATTGTCGCGCTGTGCGGTGTTTTTTCCTACAGCGAGCTTGGCGCGATGTTTCCACGCTCGAGCGGCGAGTACAACTTCCTGAGCCGCGCGTTTCATCCCTCAGTGGGATTTCTGGCCGGGTGGGTATCGGCGACTGTCGGTTTCGCCGCCCCGGTGGCGCTGGCTGCGATGGCTTTCGGCGAATACGCCAAATCACTGCTGCCTGGATGGCCGCCGCTGGGACTCGCCATCGCCGTGGTCTGGATGGTCTCTCTCATTAAGCTCAGCGGTGTCAGGCATTCGAGTTCGTTTCAGTTCATCTCCACCGTTTTGAAGGTCGCGCTGATCGTCGCTTTCCTGCTCGCCGGATTCATCATCGGTACACCGCAAGCGATGTCGTTTGCGCCCTCGACGTCCGACTTCGCCCATCTTACCAGCGGTCCGTTCGCAATCGGTCTGGTGTTCGTGATGTATTCCTTCTCCGGGTGGAACGCCGCGACCTACATTATCGGCGAGATGCGGACGCCGCAGCGAAGCCTGCCGCGCGCGTTACTTGCGGGTACGTTGATCGTGCTGGTGCTGTACGTCGCCCTGAATGCGGTGTTCCTGCAAACCACGCCGATCGAGAAACTATCCGGGCAACTCGATGTCGCGCGGATCGCAGGCAGCTATATCTTCGGCGATTTCGGCGGGCGCGTCGTCGGCGCGATGATCTGCATCGGGCTTGTCTCCTCGATCAGCGCGATGATGTGGATCGGTCCGCGCGTGATGATGACGATGGGGGAGGACATCCCGGCGCTTCGGGTATTCGCCCGCAAATCCAGTCAGGGCGCACCGGCCTACGCCATCATCTTCCAGCTCGCGGTAGCCAGCCTGATGCTGTTCACCCGGAGTTTCGAGGCGGTGCTCGATTTCATCCAGTTTGCGCTGTTGTGCTGCTCGTTCCTGACGGTGCTCGGCCTGATCAAGCTGCGCTTCACCCAGCCCGACGCCCCGCGGCCCTATCGAGCCTGGGGGTATCCGATAACACCCCTTGTGTTTCTGCTGGTGACGGCCTTCATGATGTACCATCTTCTGACGGAACGGCCGCTGCAGTCTTTTCTCGGTACATTGATCATGATTTCGGGCCTGCTGATCTACGCGGTCTTCCGCAAGCGGGCCGACCCGCGTTCCGCGACTGCTCCGACGGACCGCGGCTAAACATGCGGCACTTCAACAAAATCGCGGTCGCGGCCGCAGCCATTTTCGTCGCCACAGCCTCGCCTGTGCATGCGGCGGACAAGCTGACGGCCGACGACACCGCGCGGTTTCTCGCGGGCATGCCGCCATCTGCGGGCTCGCCGCTCACGGCTTTGACGAGCGATCCTTCCTGGCAGCGGCACGCCAGATTCTTCGATGCTGCGTTCGGCCAACTTGAGCA
>VAZS01000121.1 GCA_005884855.1 Alphaproteobacteria bacterium
AAATCGCAGCGGGTGATGTTGACGTTGGCCAGCTCGTCGTCGGAGACGGTGACGCCTGTTGGGTAGCTCGCCTGATCAAGACGACAGCGAACGGTGAGGCCGCTATCGGTGCGGGTGGCGGCGATCAGTTCGACGATGATTTGGTGGGTGAGCAGGGGCTGGCCTCGCCAGTTGCCGGTTATGAACGAGAAGAGCCGGTGCTCGATCCTGTTCCACTTGGACGTACCGGGCGGCAAATGGCGGATGATCAGCGTAAGACCGGTCTCGTCGGCGAGCCGCTGGAGTTCGCTCTTCCACAGCCGGCTGCGGGCGCTGTTGCTGCCGCCGCTGTCGGCGGTGACGACCAGGCGGTTGGCGGCGCGGTAGCGCGTTTTGCCGATATCGTGCCACCAACTGCGGATCGCGTTGACGGCGAAGGCGGCCGTGTCGTGATCGATCCCGACGCTCACCCATCCGCTATTGGCGCCGATGTCGTAGACCCCGTAAGGGACTGCCTTGCCCAGTTCCGGGATCAGGAAATCGTGGGTCCGCACCGCTTCGGGTTGGCCCCGCGGGCGCCAGGTTCGACCCGCATTCTTGAAGTCGCCGACCAATTCCTTCTTCTTGGCGTCGACCGAGATCGCCGGCTGACCCTCGGCCAGCACCGCCTCAACCGTCTGATTGAGGTACTCGAACTGGGCATTGCGGTCGGGATGGTGCGATCCTTCGCGGGTCTTGCGGTTCGCCTGAAGGCTATAGCCGCAGGCGCGCAACACCGCGCCGACGCTGGTATGACTGATACCATGACCCAGATCGTGCAGGGCCCGGGCGATCTGCCGAAGGCTCTTGATCGTCCAGCGCAGCGGCTGCTCGGGATCGCCGCGCTGCGTCGGTGTGACGATCCGCTCGAGATCCTCGATCAGTCGCGGATCAGCCGCTTCCAGTGGTTTGCGACCAGCCCCTGCACGCCGCACCCGACCATCCGGTGCCGCCCCGACCGCGACCTCATCCAGTCCACGGCCAATGGTGCTGCGGGCAATCCGGGTGATCCGCGACACCGCGGCAATCCCACCCCAGCCGGCGGCCAACGCCTCGCTCGTTGCAAAAACCCGCCGCTGCCGCTCGTCCAGATACGGGCCCAGCATCTCGAACCGTTGTCGTATCGCCGCTTCGTCGATCACGAATCTACATACGGCACAAACCACCGCGGTTCAAACACTAGATGTTGAAAATTCCGATTCAGTTATTGTTTTACGGCCCCTTAGATAGCTGGCGTCCGGGATAATGACAGAGGTAATGGTCCGCAGCCGGACCACGATCTCTCTCGCGTCGTCGAGCCGCCCCATATGGGCATAGCAGGCCGCGAGATATTGGTAGGGATACGGGAAGTTCGGATCTTCTTGGATAGAGAGGAGGAATTTTGGGACTGCTTCATCGAAGCGGCGGCTGAGGAAATGCGCGGCGCCAATGACATTTAAACCCCAGCCAACTCGGGCGCGCGGGCTGAGACGCAGCGAGTTCTGGACATGCTCGATAGCGAGATCCGCTTGCCCGGCAAACAACCGGAGAAGTCCGCTGGCGTGCCAGCCGCGCGCGTAGCTCGGATTGAGCGCTAACGCACGATCGACCAGCGCCGTCATTGCGCCGATGTCCTCGCCGAAATAGCCCAGCGCAACGGCAGCATTGGCAAGCACAACCGGATCATCTCCGGCGACTTGCATTGCCCGGCGTCCGCGATCGATGCCGTTGCGACGATCTACCTCCGGGTCTTCGCTTCAGCCGCTGAGGTGGCTGTTACTCATCGGTCGGTAAGTTGGGCGACAATTTTGTTGACAACTCCGCTGAGACACGATTCAAGGTGGCATGAAGCGCGATGGACGAACGCTTGACCATGCGACGCTGGAGACCATCCGGTTGATGGCGGTCGAGCGGGTGCTGGAAGGCGAGGTCGCCTCCGCGGTGATCACCTCCTACGGGTTCAATCGCACAACCATCTATAAGTGGCTCACTGCGGCGGCCAAGCCAGGTGTCGGACTGCGCGCGCTGCAAGCCCGGCCGGCCCCTGGGCGGCCCCGCCGGCTGACACCGGGGCAGGAACGGCAAGTGTTCCACTGGATCAACGGCAAGGACCCGCGCCAATACGGACTGGACTTCGGCCTGTGGACACGATCAGTGGTGGCGGACCTGATCGCGCGCAAGTTCGGCATCACATTGGGCCTTACGGCGGTTGGTGAACTGCTCGCCAAGCTCAACCTGACACCACAGAAGCCGCTGCAACGGGCATATCAGCGCGATCCGGAGGCGATCGAGCGCTGGCGGCGCGAGACCTATCCAACGATTGCACAGCAAGCCAAGGCGGAAGGTGGCGAGGTCTTCTTCTGGGATGAGTCGGGGTTTCGCGCCGATGCCGTTCACGGGCGGACCTGGGGGCTCAAGGGACAAACGCCGGTCGTGGACCGTCCTGGTCAGCGGCAATCAATCAGTGCCGCCTCTGCGGTGAACGCCAAGGGTGGGTTCTGGTATTGTACCTATCAAGGTGGGCTGACGGCCGAGATGTTTGTCGGGTTACTGCGGAGGATGATGCGGCATCGCGCCAAGCCGGTGCATTTGGTGGTTGATGGGCTTCCCGCACACAAGACGAAGCTGGTGAAGGACTACGTGCTATCGGCCAAGGGCAGGCTCACGCTGCATTTCCTTCCGGGATATGCGCCGGAACTGAACCCCGACGAGCTGGTATGGAGCTATGTGAAGCGCACTGGCGTGGCCAGAACGCCGCTGCACAAGGGCGAACGGTTAAAGGACAAGATCGAGGCGCAGTTGGCCAGCATCAAGAACGCACCCCGACTTGTCCGGTCATTCTTCCGAGCACCAACTGTCGCCTATATTACCGACTGCTGAGTAATTCACATTGACGCAATATTCCTTCGCGCAGCTCACACCTGCGCGCGACAGAGATAAACGACATTCCAAACAAACCAGACCGATCGCGCGTCACATTGATTATCGACTTCCTCGAATATGACGGTCGGTGGTTAGTGCGGCTTGCGAAGAACATCTACTCCGTACACCCCAAGACAGAGCCGGCTAGACGTGAGGCATTGGAGTTGGCCGCGGAAGCTCGAAAGCTCGGCCACGATGTAGAGGTTTGGGACCGAGCAACGGGCAAGCGCCTGCTGTAACGCTACGCCACAATCCGCAAGCGGACCTTGGAACGCAAGATGACTTCGACCGCCTGCTGTGAGGCGTATGCGAGCGTCTGATCCGGGTGAGCCCGACGCCACGCCTCAACCGCGGCCATGTAGCACTCCTTTGTGTCCAATCCGGCCTTTTGCGCTTTCTCGAAAGCGGCAACCACCTCCGGTGCAACCGCATCTGTAGTCGGATCGGTGGTCGAGCGGCCCCACGCCATATTGCCTCTCTCTCGCAGCGGACAGGCGCACGATTAACATTCGTAAATTGAGCCTGTTCCGGTGTCCTGAAGGTAGACGCGGCGTGCCCCCGGAACATGTACAGTGCTAAGAGTTGGGCAATTCTCGTCCAGCAACAAGAGGCTGCCAGCCATGCTGTTGCAGCGCGTTGTTCTTGGATTGTGGGTCGCTATTGCTCTCCCGGCAGCAGCGCAGCAACCAGGTCCGGAGACCTCCCTGCTACCTTGCGAGGCGTTCAAAAAGAACCTGG
>VAZS01000370.1 GCA_005884855.1 Alphaproteobacteria bacterium
TGATCGCGACGTCCGCCTTCTCCAGGCCGAGATTGGCCACGTTGGGGTGGCGTCCGATGGCGAACATCACCTGATCGGACGCGATGCTGGAGCCGTTCGACAAATGCGAGGTGAATTCGTTGCCGTGCTTATCGACCTTGCTGACGGTGCAGCCGGTGAGAACAGTGATCCCTTCCTTTTCAATCTCGGATCGCACGTGGATGCGGACATCCTCATCGAAACCGCGCAGGATATTTTCGCCGCGGTAGACCAGCGTCACATCGCAGCCGAAGCCTGCAAAGATGCAGGCAAATTCCAGCGCGATATAACCGCCGCCCTGAATCAGGATGCGCTTCGGCAGCGACTTCAAATGAAACACTTCGTTCGACGAGATCACGTGCTCGATGCCGGGAATCGCGGCGCCATGATTGGGCGCCCCGCCGGTGGCGATCAGCACATATTTCGATTTTATGATCTCGCCGGTGCCGAGCCGGAGCGAATGAGCGTCTTCGAATACCGCGCGCGTTTTGACGATGCGGGCGCCGGACTTTTCGACATTGGCGGTATAGGCGGCCTCCAGGCGCGCGATCTCCTTATCCTTGTTGGCGATCAGGGTCGGCCAGTCGAAGGTCGCCGGAGGAATGGTCCAGCCGAATCCCGCCGCGTCTTCGATCTCGTGATGGATATGGGAGGCATAGACCAGAAGCTTTTTCGGCACGCAGCCGCGGATCACACACGTCCCGCCCATGCGGTATTCTTCGGCAATCATCACGCGCGCGCCATGGCCGGCGGCGATCCGGGCCGCCCGCACCCCGCCCGAACCTCCTCCGATGACGAACAGATCGACGTCGAATTCCGCCATCGGCCTGCTTTCGTCCTTATATCTCTTTGCCGCGTTTACGCATTTCAGCGCGGAATTCACCGTTGACGGTTTCTGAAAAAATCTGCGCCCACTGTTTCATGTAGGACATGCTGAATTGAATTGCCCTCGGCTCTGACGCGAGCAATTTCTTGCCGAGCGGCGACTTGTAGAAAGCCACTAGGTCCTTCAACTCCTGTTCGGTGAACTCGTTGGCATAGACGGTGGCCATTCCTTCGCCGATTTCCTTCTCGCGGCCGGCAAGCTTCTGTGCGACCACCACAGCGACCTCGTTGAGATCCTTTTGATAGTTGATATTGCTCTGCATCAACTGATCCTTTGTCTGCTGCACGATATTCGGAACGGCACTCGCATACATCGCGCTCGCGTTCTTCATCGCCAGAATTTCCTTGGCCGCCGCGGCAGCGGCTGGCGAAGCCGGCTTGAGCGGAGGCGGCTGCTGCGCCGCGGCTGGAACGCCGGCCAGAGCCAATCCGAGGGCTAGGCCCAAGGCAGTGAAAAATCTTGCAAGGCTCTTCATTCGGATTCTCCTAAATTGCGGTCTTATGACCGTTCAATAACGCGAATTCCCTCAGGACCAGCCAGCATCGCGGCGCTGGCAAGACCAATGAACAACCCGTGCTCGACGACGCCCGGGATAGAGGTCAGCAGGTTAGCTAACTGCGGCGCATTGCCTATTTGCCCGAGATGGGCATCTACGATCCAGTGGCCATCA
Organism: Alphaproteobacteria bacterium; assembly: GCA_005884855.1. GTDB lineage: Bacteria > Pseudomonadota > Alphaproteobacteria > Rhizobiales > Xanthobacteraceae > Bradyrhizobium. Next base: position 1,575 of record VAZS01000370.1, read on the forward strand.
TCGGTGACGAAAACGTGGCCGTCCTTGCCATTTCGGACCACCATTTGCCCGGAAACGCCGGTTTTCGCAAATGCCTTGTCGATGGCCCGCCGGGTGGCTGCGAGACCGAACGGAATGACCTCTATCGGCAGTGGAAAGCGGCCGAGAACCCCGACGAACTTGGAGCCATCGGCGATCACGATCATGCGATCCGATGCTGCGGCAACGATCTTTTCGCGCAGCAATGCACCACCGCCGCCCTTGATGAGATTGAGCGCGGGATCGATTTCGTCGGCACCATCCACCGTAAGATCGAGCCGATCGATGTCTTCCAGCGTGGTCAGCGGAATGCCGCAGCGTACCGCATCGGCGCGGGTTGCTTCCGATGTCGGCACCCCCGCGACGTCAAGCCCTGCGCGAACCCGTTCTCCAAGGAGCTCAACGAAATGTTTCGCGGTCGAGCCGGTGCCGAGGCCGAGCCTCATGCCGTTCCGCACGTATTCAACTGCTCGCGCCGCAGCTTGCCGCTTTAGTCCGTCCATATTCACGTCACACAGTGCCCCAACTCGCCACTTCCGACATGCGTCGCGTGCTGTCGACGGGGCATATCTAACGTCGTTTTTAGCGAAGGAACAGCGCTATAGCCAAAACGCCGCATGATTTTCTCCAGTGTCTCAGCGCAAGCCAGCAGCCCACCCCCTACTTGCATGATGGTCCAGAGACCGATAGCGATTTTCCATGACCTCAGCCCGCATCATTGTGTTCGATCTCGACGGTACGCTCGTGGACACCGCGCCCGATCTGATCAACGCGCTGAATTTTGTTCTCGATCGCGAAGGTCTGCCCCCGGTCCCGCTCGCTTCAGCACGCAATATGATTGGCGCGGGCGCCCGCAAGCTGATCGAGCGCGGCCTGGAATTGGAGGGTCGCCCCGCCAGCGTCGAAGATGTCACCCGGCTCACCAGCGACTTCATCGACCGCTATGCCGCACATATCGCCGACGTGTCGCGGCCGTTCGAAGGTGTGGAAAGCGCGCTCGACGATCTCCAGAGCATTGGATACCGGTTCGCGGTTTGCACCAACAAGCTGGAATGGCTTTCCAGGCTTCTGCTCGACCAGCTTGGATTGAGTTCACGGTTTTCCGCTATTTGCGGCGCCGACACCTTCGGCGTGTCGAAGCCGGACCCGGCCATACTGAAACAGACAATCGCGCGCGCCGGAGGTCAGCTGTCGTCCACGATCATGGTTGGCGATGCCGGCCCCGATATCGGGGTTGCCCGCCGCGCCGGCATTCCCGTCATCGGGGTCGAATTTGGATACACCGAAATTCCGATCGCCGATCTCAAGCCCGACCGTGTCATCAACCACATGCGGGAGCTGCCCGCCGCCGTTCGAAGTCTCATCCCTCAACGACAAACCAACTAAGCTGTGGACGGAATTCGGTGTTTGCAGCAGTTTCCAGCGCCACACGTCAATTCCGGATCCCCCACCGGTTGCGCGGCTGTCCTGACGCTCCTATGGTCCGCGCGCCGGATTGTGGCGGCTAGCCGCCTGGAGTGACGGATCGCTCATGCGTCGTGTCATCGTGATTGCCGTCGCGGGGGCCAGCCTGGCCGGCTGCTCATCGTTTTCACTGGATGCATTCAAGTCGACGCCGCCCACCGTGCAGGTTCAGCTCGACTCGGTACCTCCCGGCGCCGATGCCCAGACATCACTGGGCCCGGCTTGCAAGACGCCGTGTTCGGTCGCGGTGGTCGCCCCTGAGAGCGGTTTCTCGGTCACCTACACGCTGGGCAAGTCCCAGCCAGTCATCGTCCCCGTGCAGGTCATCCATAACCCCGGAGATTTTTCTACCCCAGCCTCCACTATGATCGATCCCAATCCGGTGGTCGCGGAACTTCAACCGGCCGGCCCGCCGCCAAAGGGCGCCGGCAAGGCTGTTCCGGCGCCGAAAAAGCCGAAACCACCGAAGGCCAGCGCCGCGGCTCCGGTTGCCTCCCCGTTCCCCGACCCGGCGCCAGCCCCCGCCAAGCCAGCCTCCCCCAGCCGTTAACGGCTCGCGCACGAAACTGCCGATTGTAGGCGGAGTGCGTCATGCATAGATTGCGCCTACATAACCGCGTACCTTGACGTCGGCTGCCGCAGTGACAAGGCTTGTTGAATGAACGGACTTTCACCCAATGCTCCCACAGCACTGTCTCGTCCCATGGTCGACCCGTTCGGCCGGACGATCAGCTATTTGCGGGTGTCCGTTACGGACCGCTGCGACCTGCGCTGTTTGTATTGCATGTCGGAAGACATGACGTTTCTGCCTAAAGCCGACCTGCTCACGCTTGAGGAGCTTGACCGGCTGTGTTCGGCATTCATTGCAAAGGGCGTGCGGAAGCTGCGATTGACCGGCGGCGAACCGCTGGTGCGGCGCAACGTCATGTCGCTGGTGCGCTCGCTTTCCCGTCATCTTGATACCGGCGCCCTCAAGGAATTGACACTCACAACCAACGGCTCGCAGCTGGCGCGTTTTGCCGGCGAGTTGCGCGACTGCGGCGTACGCCGCATCAACGTATCGATGGATACACTGGATCCGGCGAAATTCCGCGCGATCACCCGCTGGGGCGACCTCGACAAGGTGCTGGGCGGGATTGAGGCCGCGCGATCAGCGGGCCTGGCGGTCAAGATCAACGCGGTCGCGTTGAAGAATTTGAACGAGGACGAAATTCCGGCGCTGATGGAATGGACGCACGGCAAAGGCATGGCGCTCACCCTGATCGAGGTCATGCCGATGGGTGACATCGGCGAGGGCCGGATCGACCAATACGTGCCGTTGTCGCTGGTGCGCGCGCGGCTGGCCAAACAATACACACTGACCGACCTCGACGAGGATACCGGCGGCCCCGCCCGTTACGCTCGCGTCAGCGAGACCGGCGGCAAGCTCGGCTTCATTACCCCAATGACCCACAATTTCTGCGAGTCCTGTAACAGGGTGCGGATCACCTGCACCGGGACACTGCATACCTGCCTCGGCCATGAGGATGCCTCTGACTTGCGCAAGCCGCTGCGCGCCTCCGGCGATGATGAACTACTCAGCGTCGCCATCGACCGCGCCATCGGGCTGAAACCGAAGGGCCACGACTTCATCATCGACCGGCGGCACAATCGGCCCAGCGTCAGCCGCCATATGAGCGTCACCGGCGGCTAAGACCAAAGGCCCATACCAGCGGCAATGCTGCGGCCAAACACGGTTTCACTCTCGACAAACTTCCGATTGACGGCGGCTTCGCCCGCTGGAATGGTGCAGTCGCTTCATGCGAGCCTGGCCGGATAGGCCACTGTACCCGAGCGGTGCAGCCAAGACAGCAGAAGAACAACTGTGGAGGACCATCCTTGCAATCGCTCCTGAACATGAGCCGCGGTATCGACGCGTTCACGAGGTGGACGGGCAAGCGTCTGGCATGGCTGATCCTGCTCGCGGTGGTGGTGTCCGCGCTCAATGCGATCGTGCGCAAGAGTTTCGACATGTCTTCCAATTCCTGGCTTGAGCTTCAATGGGTGCTGTTCAGCATGGTTTTCCTGCTGTGCTCGCCATGGACGCTGCTCGACAACGAACATATCCGCATCGACATCGTCAACAATCTCTTGCCCAAGCAGGTGCGAAACAGCATCGACGTTATCGGTCATGCATTTTTTTTGCTGCCGCTTACGTTCGTCATGATCATCACCGGCGGTCCCTTTTTTGTGCGTTCGTTTGAAATCAACGAACAATCGGGCAATGCCGGCGGGCTGCCGCAATGGCCCGCCAAATCGCTTGTTATACTCGGGTTTGCTTTCCTGCTGGTCCAGGGCATTTCCGAATTGATCAAACGGATCGCCGTGATGCGCGGGATCATTCCGGATCCGCACGCGTCACAGCCGCATGCGCTGGAGGCCGAGGTCGAGCACCTCGTCGAGGCGCTCAAAAAGGAGTGATCGCGGATGCGGTCGCAGGGGGAATAGATGTCTGCGTTTCTTATTGCCAATATGGCGCCGATCATGTTCGCGTCGTTGGTCGTCGTGCTGCTGCTCGGCTATCCCGCGGCGTTCTCGCTTGGCGCAGTTGGGCTGATCTACGCCTTCGTCGGCATCCAGCTCGGCGAGTTCCGGCCGGACTTCCTGCAGGCGCTTCCCGAACGCGTTTACGGCGTGATGAACAACGACACGCTGCTGGCGATTCCGTTCTTTACATTCATGGGACTGGTGCTTGAACGATCGGGCATGGCCGAAGATCTGCTCGACACCATCGGTCAGTTGTTCGGCACCATCCGTGGCGGCCTCGCCTACGCCGTCGTTTTCGTTGGCGCGCTGCTTGCGGCTACTACCGGCGTGGTATCGCAGCTTCAGGCACGCTGGCGCAGATCATTCCTCCATCGCTGGTGCTGATCGTGATGGCTGACCAACTCGGCAAGTCGGTCGGCGACATGTACGAGGGAGCATTCATTCCCGGCTTGGTGCTCGCAGGGCTCTATGCCGGTTACGCATTCCTCGTCACCCTGGTATTTCCCAAGGCTGCTCCGGGGTTACCGCCGGAGGCGATCGGCTTTCGCGAAGACAACGGCAGCCGCGGATTGCTTTCGCTGGGCATGCTCTTCCTCGCCAGCTGCTTCTTTGGCTGGTTCGTCATGCGAAATTCACAGTCTCATGGCGCTGATTTCGTCGTCCTCAGCATGTTCTTCGGCATCCTGTTCGCGTTTTTCGTCGCGGTTGTAAACTGGATCATCGACAAGCTCACAGGCTTCCGGTTCCTCTCCAGGATGGCTCAGCAGACCACGTTCGTGATGGTGCCGCCGCTATTCCTTATTTTCCTGGTGCTCGGCACGATCTTCATCGGCTTGGCGACGCCGACCGAAGGCGGCGCGATGGGCGCGTCCGGCGCGATCATCCTCGGCGCTCTCAAGCGGCGGCTGAGCTGGGATTTGATCCGTCAGGCTACTGAATCTACCGCGAAGCTCTCGGCTTTCGTGGTGTTCATCCTGGTCGGCGCCCGCGTTTTCTCGCTGACGTTTTACGGCGTCAACGGCCACGTCTGGGTCGAACATCTCCTGACCTCATTGCCTGGCGGACAAGTCGGCTTTCTCATCTTCGTCAACGCGTTTGTGTTCGTACTCGCATTCTTCCTCGACTTTTTCGAGCTGGCCTTCATCGTCATTCCGCTGCTTGGGCCGGCCGCCGAACACCTCGGCAT
>VAZS01000122.1 GCA_005884855.1 Alphaproteobacteria bacterium
CGCCGACAACTTCCTGATCCGTGGCACGCCCTATAATCGCGGCTCGATCCTCAAGATGCTGCTGGCCTCGGGCGTGCAGGAGGTGGGCGATCCCACTCAATGCCACGCCGTCGCGATCGACGCCCGCGCCCCGAAGTTCGACGGCGGCATTATCACGCGGCACGATTCTGTGGTGTTCGGGATCGTGGTCAATAACCGCGCCTTGCGTTTCTACGACGAAGGCGAAGACATTTGGCCGAAGCGCTATGCGATCTGGGGCCGCCTCGTCGCCGCCCAACCGGACCAGATCGCCTACATCATTTTTGACGCGAGCTCGCGCAACAGCTTCATGCCCACCTTGTTCCCGCCAATCGAAGCCGGCTCGATCGGCGGCTTGGCCTCCAAATGCGATCTCGATCCCAACGCGCTCGAAAAAACCGTCGCCGACTTCAATGCGGCAGTGCGCCCGGGCACATTCGATGCCAACATCCTCGATGATTGCCGCACCGAGGGCTTGACGCCGCCGAAGACGCATTGGGCGCGGCGGATCGAGACGCCGCCCTATTACGCCTATCCAGTGCGGCCCGGCATCACCTTCACCTATCTCGGCACCCGCGTGAACAAGCAGGCGCGCATGGTGATGAAGGACGGCAAGCCCGCCGCAAATATGTTCGCCGCCGGCGAGATCATGGCCGGCAATGTGCTCGGCCAAGGCTACGCGGCCGGCGTTGGAATGACCATCGGCAGTGTGTTCGGACGGATCGCGGGACGGGAAGCGGCGCAACATGCACGGAACTAGCACGCTTGAGGAAGCCGACCGCCTGATGACGGTCTGCAACGCCTGCCGTTATTGCGAGGGACTTTGCGCGGTATTTCCGGCAATGGAGATGCGGCGCGCGTTCTCCGATGGCGACCTCAATTATCTGGCCAATCTCTGCCACGCTTGCGGTGCCTGCTATACCGACTGTCAGTTCTCGCCGCCGCACGAATTCAACGTCAATGTGCCCCAGACATTTGCCATTCTGCGCGCCGAATCCTGGTCCGCCTATGCCTGGCCGCGCGCTTTCTCCGGCATGTTCGCGCGCAACGGCGTTGCGATCAGCATCGTCGCGGCATTGAGCGTTGCGGGGTTTATTTCCGGCTTCGCCGCGCTCAACGACCCTCAAGCGCTGTTCGGAATCCATAGCGGCCCGGGCGCGTTCTACGCCTTGATGCCGCACAACGCGATGATAGTGCTATTCGGTGCGGCGTTCCTGTACGCGATCCTGGCGCTGGTGATGGGAGTGCGCGGCTTCTGGCGCGACATCGGTGAGCCAGTGGGAATGCTGGACGATGGGGGATCGCTGTGGCAGGCGATGAAAGACGCAGCCAGTCTGCGCTATCTCGATGGCGGCGGTGTCGGTTGCGTCAATGAGGACGAGCGCCCGACCGATCGGCGCAAGATCTACCACCACCTGACCTTCTATGGTTTTTTGCTGTGCTTCGCCTCGACCTCGGTTGCAACGCTGTATCACTACTTGATCGCGCGCGAGGCGCCCTACCCATGGTGGGACGTGCCGGTGGTGCTGGGTACGATCGGTGGCATCGGGCTTCTGATCGGTCCCGCCGGGTTGCTCGCGGAAAAATCCAGGCGCGATCCGGCGCTGCTGGACCAGAAGCGCACCGGGATGGATGTCGCGTTCATCGTCATGCTGTTTCTGACCAGCCTCACCGGCATGGCGCTTTTGGTCTGGCGCGACACTGGCTCAATGGGGCTGTTGTTGGCGCTGCATCTTGGGTTCGTATTCGCGCTGTTCGTCACCATGCCCTACGGCAAGTTCGTGCACGGCATCTATCGCTATGTCGCGCTGGTGCGTTACGCGCGGGAACGGCGGATGCTGGGGAATATTATTTCGGGCAAGGTCGTGGATGACCGGGACGTCTAGTGCGAAGACGCGCTTCGCGCTTTTGCCCGGCCATGACGAACATTACAAATCCACCACCACGTAATCGCTCTCAACCGATACCGCGATGGTCTCGGCCATGTAGGGGCCCTTCACCACGCTCGCACCCGGCTCGACGTTGACAGGATAAGCCTTGGCGCGAAAGCGCTTGGGGTCGCAGTAGGACTGGCCGGTGCGGATATCGAATTCCCAGCCATGCCACGGGCAGCGAATAATCTCGCCCAGCCTGGTGTACTCGATCTGCCCGGGATCAGACGATTGAGCGAGCCCGATCAGCGGTCCCTCGCACAACGCCGCGCCCTGATGCGGGCAGCGGTTCAATAGCCCAAAGAACTCGCCGTTGATGTTGAAAACCGCGATCGGCCGCGCATCGATCGTGAGGAATTTTCGCGTGCCCGGCGGCAGTTCATCCACCGGGGCGATGACGTGGCGGGTCATGTCATTTTCCGACGCATCATCTTCTCTGAAATGCTAGGCCAGACCGTAAAGCTTCAATGCGTTATTGAGATAAAAGGCCTCTCGGTTGGCCTCGCTGGCACCGGGGGGCAGCACGCGCGACGGCTCGTCATAATCCCAGTGCGGGTAGTCGGTCGCGAATAACAGTTTGTCCCAGCCGACCCACTCGATCACCTGAAACAGGTGGTCGCGCCGTTCAGGATCTTCCATCGGTTGCGTGGTCCAATAGATGTGCTCGCGGATGTATTCCGATGGCGGGCGTTTGACGTGCGGCACCTCGCTACGCAGCCGTTCCCAGTTCTTGTCGAGCCGCCACGACAGCGAGGGCGCCCAACCAAAACCAGCCTCGATCATGATCATCTTGAGCTTGGGGTGACGCTCGAACACGCCTTCCAGCACCATGCTTGCAAACGCGGTCTGCTGGCATTGCGAGTGCCCGACCATTTCCTCGATGTAAAAGCTCGGCCAGCCCGAAGCCGTGATCGGATTGCCGCCAAAGCCAAAGGCATGCACGCCGACCGGAAGCCCGGCCTCCTCGGCGGCCTGGTAGATCGGCCAGTAGCGACGCTGCCCGAGCGGCTCAACATTTCGGCTCAACAGCAGAACCTGCACGAAATTCTTGTCACCGGCGCGCTTGCGGATTTCGGCAGCCGCCGCCGGGCCGTCCTCGTTGGCGACCACAATGGAGCCCTTCAGGCGGCTGTCCTTGCCGGTCCATTCTGCGATCTGCCAGTCATTGATCGCCGTTGCCAACGCAGCGCTTAAATCCTGGTTGCGAATGCCCTGGCCGGTATTGAGCGGACACAGCACGCCCAACACCACGTTGTTGGGATCGAGATGCTGCTGCTGCATGAATGACAGCGACGATCCTTGCTGGCCGCCATCGGGCGGATAGGCGTCGCGGCGCGATGCGTTCGGCTGCGCCTTCGGGTAAGGCGGACCGTCCATCATGCCCTGGTAGGGATGCTTGCCGTATGTCTCGAGATGGGAGTGCCAGCGCTTCGCGAGATACGGAAACAGCTCCTGCGGCGTCTTGCGGGCCGGGTGGATGTCGCAATCGGCGATCGCGGCCTTTGCCTGAGCGGATGAACCGGGCTCCGGTTTGGAACGGAACTGCACGTTCATGCTGTCGTCTCCTTGACCATCGGCAACATCAGCCGGCTGTAGGTCGCGTAGGGATTATCGATCATGATCTTGCGCACAAGATCGGATGAAATCCCCTCGGGTAGCGCCGCATCGCCGTCGAATTGCCAGTGCGGGTAATCTGTAGAGAATAAGAGCAATTCATCCGATTGCATATG
>VAZS01000371.1 GCA_005884855.1 Alphaproteobacteria bacterium
GTAGAATTTCGGCAGCGCGTTCCATTTGTCGAGATTGACGAAGCTCAGCAGCATCGGGCCGCCTTCCCACCAACCCGGATAGTAATAGTGCGGCGCGACCTTGTAGAAGCCGAGCTTCTCGTCGTCATAGGGGCCCACCCACTCCGCACCGTCGATGGTGCCTTTCTCCAGTGCTGGGTAAATGTCGCCGCCGGCGATCTGCTGCGGGACGGCGCCCAGCTTCTGCAGCACGCGACCGGCAAAGCCGCCGATTCGGAATTTGAGGCCTTTAAGGTCGTCGACTGTGGTGATTTCCTTCCGGAACCAGCCGCCCATCTGGCAACCGGTGTTGCCGGCGAGCAGCGAGGTGACATTGTATTTTTTGTAGAACTCGTTGAGCACCTCTTTGCCGCCGCCCAGCATGTACCAGGCCTGGTTGATGCGCATGTTAGGTCCGAACGGCACCGCTGAGCCGAAGGTAAAGGTCGGGTCCTTGCCGAAATAATAATACGATGCGGTGTGGCCGATCTCGACGGTGCCATTTTGTACGGCGTCAAGAACCTGCAGTCCCGGTACAATCTCGCCACCAGCGAATGGCTGAATCTGAAACTTGTTGTCGGTCGCCTCGCCAACCACCTTGGCCATCATCTCGGCAGCGCCATAAAGTGTATCGAGCGATTTCGGCCAGCTCGTCGGCATGCGCCATTTGATCTCCGGCATCGACTGCGCGATCGCCGGTGCTGCGATGGTTGCAGCACCACCAGCCACGCCTATTCCGGTGACCTTGATAAAGTCTCGTCGCTTCATAGAATTCTTCCTCCTGTGGGTGTCGGGCAGCCTTCTCTCGAGGCTTGAAGTCAGCATGGAACATCCCGTTGCGGATTTCCATGGCGAACTTGGCTCTCGGAACGCAAAAGCCCGGCCTTTGAGGGCCGGGCTCTAAGCTTATCTACAACTTAAGACGTAGCCTCGTAGTCAGAACGTGGCGCCGTCTCCTGTTGACCCATTTTGATGCGGACGGGTCCGTTTTGCTCAGAACTTCTATCGATCAGCCGCGGGTCCGCGAGCGGATCATGAAGCTGTCGAAGGTATATTCGGCAACCTGCCACCACAGATATTGATCGGAACGATAGGCTTGCATCGAGTCGATGGACTTCTTGAAGTCTGCGTTCTTGACGGAAATCTCGGCCCACAATTCGTTGGTCGCCTTCAGGCAGGCTTCCAGCACTTCGTTAGTAAACGGGCGCAACTGAGTGCCGCTGGCGACAAGCCGCTTGAGTGCTGCGGGGTTCTGCATGTCATAGCGCGCAGCCATCCAGCTATTGGCGTTCGCGGCCGCGTTGGTGACGGCTGCCTGATAGCTTTTCGGCAACTCGTTCCATTTGTCCAGGTTAGCGAAGGCGTGAACTGTCGGTCCGCCTTCCCAGAAACCGGGATAGTAGTAGAACTTCGCGACCTTCTGGAAACCGAGCTTCTCGTCATCATACGGTCCGACCCATTCGGCTCCATCGATGGTACCCTTTTCAAGCGAAGGGTAGATGTCGCCGCCCGCGAGCTGCTGGGGCACCACGCCGACCTTCTGCAACACCTGCCCGGCGATGCCGCCGATGCGAAACTTCAGGCCGGAGAGATCGGCGACCGTCTTGATCTCCTTGCGAAACCAGCCGCCCATCTGGGTGCCGGTATTGCCGCAAGGAAATGCGATCACATTGGCCGATTTCTTGAAGAACTCGTTGCCGATCTCCATGCCGCCGCCCTGATACCACCACGAATTTTGCATGCGCGCGTTGAGCCCGAACGGCACCGAGGCATAGATCGCGAAGGTCGGGTCCTTGCCGACGTAGTAGTAGGAGACGGTATGGCACATCTCGACGGTGTTCTTGGAAGTTGCATCGAGCGCCTGCAATCCCGGGACGAGTTCGCCCGCCTGGAACACCTGAATCTGAAACTTGTTGTCCGTCATATCGGCAACCTGTTTCGCAAAATATTCGGCGCCGCCGTAAATCGTATCGAGCGACTTCGGGAAGCTTGACGTCATGCGCCACTTGATCTCGGGCGAGGATTGCGCGATGGCCGGCGAAGCCACGGTGGCGACAGCCGCGCCGGCTGCCGACACTTTCAAGAAATCACGACGCTTCATTAAAGCCATCTCCTTGTTGGGCGTATTCCATGTTTGCTGGAGCAGCTCTCGCGGCGAGGCGATTTCGCGTCAGCCGAAGCGCTCTGCGGGCGGTCTTTAACATGGAATTTCGGCCGCGGAATACGCGACCAAGGCATGACAGCACTGTCTAAACGAAAGTCGCATATCGGACGTAAGCAGTTCACGCCGCGGCGATCGCGCCCTGCAATTGATCGCGAACCTTGGCGCCGATCGCCCGATAGATTGCTGCATGCGGCCCATTGGGCTCGCTCTCCACGACAGGCGTGCCCGAATCCGAGGTGGCGCGAATGGACATATGCAGCGGAATTTCCCCGAGAAACGGCACCCCAAGCCGCTCCGCCTCCTGTCGCGCGCCACCGTGGCCGAAGATGTCCGACCTTGTGCCGCACTGCGGACATTGAAAATAACTCATGTTCTCGACAATGCCGAGAACCGGCACATTGACCTTCTTGAACATCGCCAGCCCACGGCGCGCATCGATCAGCGAAAGATCCTGCGGCGTCGAAATGATCACTGCGCCCTTCAAAGGTACATTCTGGGCCAACGTCAGTTGCGCATCGCCGGTGCCGGGAGGCATATCGACGACGAGAATATCGAGCGTTCCCCACGCGACATCGCGCAGCATCTGGGTGATGGCGGACATCACCATCGGACCGCGCCATATCATCGCGGTATCCTCCTCGACCAGAAATCCGATCGACATGATCGCAAGGCCGAACCGCTGAATAGGAATCATCTTGCGCTGGTCGTTGAGCTGCGGCTTTTCACGAATGCCGGTCAATCTCGGTACCGACGGCCCGTAAATATCGGCATCGAGCAGCCCGACGCGCAGGCCGAGGTGGCGCAACCCTAGTGCCAGATTGAGCGCGGTGGTTGATTTTCCGACACCGCCCTTCCCGGACGCCACCGCGATGACCGCGGCAACGCCGGGAATTTCGGACTGCTTCGACATCGGCGAAGGGGGCGATGGCTGGCCTTGCGGCGGGCGATGCGACGAGACGGGCGGCACGCCCGGCGCATGGCGATGCGACTGCGGGGGCGCCGCTGAGCCCGGCTTGCGTTCGGCTGTCAGTGCGATCATGGCCACGGTAACGCCGGGAACGGCGCGCACGGCCGCTTCCGCCTGGGCCCGAACGCTCTCCCACGCGCGTGCCTCCGCGGCGTCGACATTAATCGAGAAGAATACCTTGCCATCGTTGACGGTGATCGCGGACAAAACGTCAGCTTCGGTCAAGGCGACGCCGCGCGGCGACATCACCTTGGCCAGAGCATCGAGAAGCTGCTGCTGCGTCACGCTCAATGCGTATCTCCCCACATCTGGACGCAACTGATAGTGCGATCCGGAGCGAAAGCATACCGTGCTTGTGCGGCTTCAGGCCTGCCGCCCACTGCAGAGCGGCGCTTCAGCCCTGCTCCCTGGCCGCTTCGTAGTTGAGTTCGATCATCACCCCGTTGGGGTCATTGACGAAAATCTGCCAGAGATCGCCCCCGGGCACCTGCCGTACATCGAACGCCATGCCCTTGGACTGAAGCCTCTGCTTCATCCCGGCAAATCCCCGGCTCGCGAAAGCGACATGGTGGACAACGCCGGAATCCGCCTTCTGTTGCTCGTCCGTCGGCGAAATATCCACGAGATGGACCACCGGTTTGCCCTCGCTGTACATCCATGCCCCGGGAAACGCGAAGTTCGGACGCTCGCCTCTCTCCAGTCCCAGAACATCCTCGTAGAATCGAACCGTTTCGGCGAGCTTGCGGGTCCGGATATTGAAATGATCGAGCACGCCAACGCTCTCGCTCATAAGGTGTCACTCCCTTTGAAATCTCGATTTTTGCTGGTTCATCCTAGCACACAACCGTGCCCGCCCGCCAAAGACAGGCGTTGCCCTTCATGGCGCAGGGTTTATTGTGCGCCTTCCACATCCTGAGCGGAACTGCTTCGAGGATCGAACCAGCCCACCGCACCCTCTCCCGAACACGGACCGGCGGATTCGACCCCGGCAAAACCCCAAGGTTACACACATGGCCAAAGTCGCGTTTCTCGGTCTCGGCGTTATGGGTTTTCCCATGGCAGGACATCTGGCGAAAAAAGGGGGTCATGAGGTAACCGTGTTCAACCGGACGGCGGCCAAGGCCGCGGCTTGGGCCGAAAAATTCGGCGGGAAGACGGCCCCGACGCCGCGGGCGGCGGCTGAGGGCCAGGATTTCGTCATGGCCTGCGTCGGCAACGACAACGACCTGCGTGCGATCACGATTGCCGAAGGTGGGGCGTTCGCCGGCATGAAGAAAGGCGCAATCTTCGTCGATCACACAACGGCTTCGGCGGAGGTCGCGCGCGAGCTCGACGCGCAAGCCAGCGAGCGCGGGTTCGGGTTCGTCGATGCTCCGGTGTCCGGCGGCCAGGCAGGCGCGGAAAACGGGGTTTTGACCGTCATGTGCGGCGGCAGCGAAGATGCCTATGCACGCGCCGAGCCGGTGATCGCAGCCTACGCCAGAATGTGCAAGCGGCTTGGCGGAGCAGGCTCAGGCCAACTGACCAAGATGGTCAATCAGATCTGCATCGCCGGGCTGGTCGAAGGTCTTTCGGAAGGGATTCATTTTGCAAAAAAGTCCGGCCTGGATGTCCAGTCGGTGATCGATACCATCTCGAAAGGCGCCGCCCAGTCCTGGCAGATGGAAAACCGCTACAAGACCATGAACGAAGGGAAATTCGATTTCGGATTCGCCGTGGAATGGATGCGCAAGGATCTCTCGATCTGCCTCGCCGAAGCACGGCGCAATGGTGCGAGCCTGCCGGTGACCGCGTTGGTGGACGCATTCTACTCCGAGGTCGAAAAGATGGGCGGCAAACGTTGGGACACCTCCAGCCTGCTCGCCCGGCTCGAACGGTGAAGGCAAGAGGCTGCGGAAGAGGTTAATTTAACCACTCATTAACGTGATTTTTTAGCTCTTTAAGGCTGCTCTTAATGATTTGGCGGCAGAGATAGACAATGCAAAAGCTCGCTCAATCAGCGGGCAGGATTTGTGTTGTTTGATGAGTAAAGCCGCCGATAAGCCTGAAGTTGTCCAGCTTCCGGCCGAACCCCCGATTGCAGCGCCGGTGAGCAATCGCCGTGCAGCGGCACAGAGGGTGCGTGAGGCCCGCGATCGGTTAACGTCCACCAGCGGAAGCCGCGCTTCATTCGATCGCGAACTGCTCCGGCAATATGCCCAAACGCGGATATCGGCGTCATTCGGGGTGATGTTGCTTGTGGTCGCGACCGGGCTTCTTTTTGGGTTTTGGATGCAGCCGGCTTCGGCGGCGGGCTGGACATGCGGCATGCTCTCCGTTCACGCGGTCATCATCCGCTATTGCGCCAGATTTCTTGCCGAATCGCCCTCGCTGACCCCGACGCTCAAGTGGCGGACGCGTTTTATTCTGCTCGACCTGCTGTACGGCCTGTGCTGGACCACGATCCTGATTTATCCCGCGGGCCTCGATATCGCAGCGAACACGATGATGATGTTCCTGATGCTGCTCGTGATCGCGGTATCGAGCATGGTCGCGGCCAACCTGCCGAACGCTTCGCTTGCCGCAACCGCTCCCGTCACAATCGCCATTGCACTGAACCTGGTGCTGAGCGGGACGTTCGACAATTACGTGCTGGCGATGCTGGCGTTAGCCGCAGAAGGGTATTTTGCGCTGCTCGCGCGTCGCCTGCATTCGACGACGCTTGCGACATTGGAGGCGCGCGCAGAAAAAGACGCCTTGATCGGCGAACTCGAGCAGGCGAAATCGATCTCCGATGAAGCTCGACATCGCGCCGAAGCGGCTAACGTTGCGAAATCGCGGTTTCTGGCGCAGATGAGCCACGAATTGCGGACACCCCTGAATGCGATCCTGGGTTTTTCCGAAGTGATGAAAAGCGAGATTTTCGGCGCGCATGCTGTGCCGGTTTATAAGGAATATTCCGCCGACATTCACAATTCCGGCGTGCACCTGCTCAACCTGATCAACGAAATTCTCGATCTCTCGCGGATCGAGGCCGGCAGATACGACCTCAACGAAGAATCGGTGTCGCTGGTGCATGTCGTCGCGGACTGCCATCATTTGCTGAAACTACGCGCCTCCAGCCGGGGCATCACCATTCACGAGGTGTTCGAGCAAGGCATGCCGCGCCTGTGGGCCGACGAGCGAGCGATACGGCAGATCGTGCTCAATCTGCTGTCGAACTCGATCAAGTTCACGCCGCAGGGTGGCGAAATCTGGTTGAAAGCGGGATGGACCGCTTCCGGCGGGCAGTATCTGAGCGTCAAGGATACCGGGTCAGGCATTTCGGAGGATGAAATCCCGGTGGTGCTCGCCTCGTTCGGCCAGGGCTCCAATGCGATCAAATCCGCCGAACAGGGCGCGGGCCTCGGCCTTCCGATCGCAAAAAGCCTGATCGACATGCACGGCGGTACATTCACGCTCCGATCGAAGCTTCGTATGGGCACCGAGGTCATCGTCACCTTCCCGCCGGAGCGCGTGATGTCTGCGCTGGCTCCGATGCCCGAGGAAGCCCCGCCGCTGCAGCCGGAAAACACGATGACCGCGATGTCCGACGATAAGCGGCGAGCCCGCCACAAGCCGATCATGGGGGCGGGCACCGGGTTGTAATCCAGAGCGCTTGCGCAAACCGACCGAATACGCTTCACACTTTCAAAATGAGCAAAGACACGCCGTGCATCGCAGTTTGTATGATCGATCCCAAGACCAGCCTCTGTTTAGGCTGCGGGCGCACATTGCCGGAAATCGCGCGATGGCACCGGATGCAAAGCTCGGAGCGGCAGGCTGTCATGATGCTGCTCGCCAAGCGCATGGCGGACGCGGGGCTGCCACAACCAGCGACCGACGCCGATCGAAGCAGCCGCTGACGGACAGTTTCCGGAGAGACTGGCCGTGAGCCGTTTTCTGCTTGTGCTGTTCGTGCTGGCAGCCGCAGCCGGCGTCGTGGTCACCTACAAGGATCCGGAACAGGTGGCGCGCGCCAGCGACACTATTTCGGAACTACTGCGCAAGCGCTCGCAGGGGCGCGCGGTGCAGATCGCACGCGCACAGGGTGGCGAGTTCTTGCTGAAGGCCAAGATTAACGGCGTCGACGCGGCGATGGTGATCGACACCGGCGCGACCTCGGTGGTGTTGACCTATGAGACCGCCAAGGCCGCCGGGCTACCGCTCGAGTTGCTGCTGTATGACGTCGACGTCGAGACCGCCGGCGGACATACCAAGGCGGCCCGGCTCACGCTCGACCGCCTTGCAGTCGGCAAGCTCGTCGAGCGTTCGGTGCCGGCGCTGGTTGTGCCGCACGGTCAGATGAAGACAAATTTGCTCGGGATGAGCTTTCTGGACCGGCTGGAAAGCTGGGAAGTGCATGCCGACAGGCTTATGCTGCACGGTTATCCGTAGTCTCGTCTCAAGCCGCGATCGAAACCGCAGACCCATCCTCCACCAGCGCGATCGCCTCGCGTAACGTGGTCACGCCGGCGCCCGGCCTAACGCCATTCTCAGCGAGATAGCGGCGGAACGCGCGAGCGCCGCGTACGCCATGAAACGCGCCGACGAAATGCCGCGTCATCGAATGCAGCCGGGTGCCTCCAGCCAGTTCGCTTTCGATGTAAGGCATCATCGCCTCGAACACGTCTTTCATCGTGGCGTGAGGCGCCACCTCGCCGAACAATTCGGAATCGGCAGACAGCAATCGCCATGGCTCTTGATAGGCCGCGCGCCCGAGCATGACACCGTCGACATGGCGGAGGTGCTGTTTCGCCTCAGCAATACTGGCGATGCCGCCGTTGATGATGATCGGCACATCAGGCCACGCTTCCTTCAGCCGATAGACCCTGACATAATCAAGCGGTGGGATATCGCGATTTTCCTTCGGCGACAGCCCTTTGAGCCAAGCCTTGCGCGCATGAACGATCAACGCGTCGGCACCGACTGCGATAACACCGCGCGCAAGCTCGTTCAGCGCCAGGTCCGGATCCTGATCGTCGATGCCGATCCGGCACTTCACAGTAACGGGAATCCGTACCGCACGCTTCATCGCCTCAACGCAATCGGCGACCAGTGCCGGCTCCGCCATCAGACAAGCGCCAAAACGGCCGTCCTGCACCCGGTCCGAGGGACAACCGACATTGAGATTGATTTCGTCGTAGCCGAAATCCTGGCCTATCTTAGCCGCTGTTGCGAGGTCGCGAGCATTGGAGCCACCAAGCTGAAGCGCAACGGGATGTTCGCTGGGATCGAAACCGAGTAGCCGCTGACGATGGCCATGCAGGATGGCGCCGGTCGTCAGCATCTCGGTGTAGAGCCTTCCCCGCCGGGTCATGAGACGATGGAAGACACGGCAGTGCCGGTCGGTCCAGTCCATCATGGGGGCAACGGAAAAGCGATAGTCTTGGAACTTCAATTGGTTATCCTGCCGAATTCGACCTCTACTGGAGCTGAGGCCAGAATAGCTAAATTTAGGACCGCCAGCAGCTACAGCTAGTGGCAGAGACATCAAAGCGGCTTACGCTTCAAGTGTATCGTTCCTGTTACTGGAGCTTGATATCAGCTCGCTTGATCACCGCGCCCCAGCGCTCGACCTCTTCGCGCATGTACTTCGCGGCTTGCTCAGCGGATCCGCCATAGGCCTCCGCTGACAGCTTCCTGAGACGTTCCTGTATGTCGGGCTGGCGCAGTGCCTCGTTGACGTCGGCGTTGATTTTTTCCGTGATGCTTTTTGCCGTGCCCGGCGGCGCAACGATAGCATACCACGCCACCGCCTCGAACCCGGGTAGCGTTTCCGCAATCGTCGGTACATCCGGCAGCGACGGCAACCGCTTGGCTGATGCAACCGCGAGCAACTTGAGACTGCCCGCCTCGACCAGTGGCAGAGAGACACCGAGATTATCGAACATCAGGTCCACATCGGCGGTGAGCAGGCCCTGAAGCGCAGGCGCCGATCCTCGGTAGGGAATGGAACGCAGCTTCACGTTTGCCATCGCCTGAAACAGCTCGGCCGTGAGATGCGAGGTCGTGCCGTTGCCTTGGGTTGCGGCCAAAACCTTGTCAGGGTTGTTGCGCAGGTATTGGATCAGATCAGGCACAGTCGACGCGCTGAGCTTCTTTGGATTCGTGATCAGGGCATTCGGCACATGCGCCATTACGACAATCGGCTCAAACTTCGCGGGATCAAAACCGAGATTGGGATAGAGATTTTGATTGATCACAAGCGGCGGCGGCGGTGACGAAAGCAACGTGTAACCGTCGGGACCCGAATGATAGACGAAGTCGGAACCAATGTTCCCGGCGGCTCCGGTCCGGTTCTCGATGATGACCGGCTGGCCCCATTTGCGCGACAGCCAATCTCCAACAAGTCGCGGGATCGCGTCGGCGGTTCCGCCGGCGGCAAACGGCACAATGATTTTGACCGGCCGATTCGGATAATCTTCCGCACGCGCCGAAGTGATGGCCAGTGCCAATGACAGAGTAAACCACAGCGCCAGCGCGCTCGCGTATCGGCCAACTAGAACCATCGCGCGGGAGTACGCAGTGGTCATAAGATTCCTTCCCGTTTCACGAGCGCCTGACGGTGCGATGGCAAAATGCCTTGCTGTATGTGAGGATACAACGGCGCAGCCGGGCTTTTCAGCGTTTTCATCATAAGGAGTTGAATGGTGCAATCCCGTCTTGATGTCGCGATCGTAGGAGGCGGAATTGGCGGGTTATTTGCAGCTAATGCGCTGTGCGCGAAAGGTGTACAGGTTTCACTTTACGAGCAGGCTCCTGCTATCGGCGAGGTGGGCGCCGGCGTGTTTCTGACGCCCAACAGCGTGCGGCATCTGCAGAGGATAGGACTGGAACCAGCGGTGGAAAAATGGGGGGCGCGTGTCGGCCACGACTCCCGCTATTTCCGCCACGACGGAGCGCCCATTGCGCCAGTCCAGGTGACGGACTCTGCGGGCTGGAATGCGACGTTCGGATTGCACCGCGCCGACCTAGTCGACCTGCTTGCAGAAGCGCTGCCCGCCGGCGTGCTGCATTGCGGACATCGTTGCATCGCTTTCGAGCAGGACGGCAACATGGCGCGGGTATCCTTTGCCAATGGAGCTTCGGCGCAAGCCGATCTCATCATCGGTGCCGACGGTATTCACTCCGAGCTACGGCCCTATGTCTATGCCTCTTCCGAACCGGTGTTTTCAGGATCGGTGGCGTACCGCGGGCTCGTGCCGCACGAGCGCGTTCCGGACTGGCCGACCGACCGTTGGCAGATGTGGCTCGGCACAGGCCGGCATTTTCTCGCCTTTCCTGTGCGCGCCGGAAAGCTGATCAACTATGTTGGCTTCGTACCGAGCGATAAGGAGATGAAAGAGTCGTGGACCGCCCCTGGCGATCCCGATGTTCTTCGGCGGGCCTTTGCGGGTTGGGATCCCCGCATCCATCAGTTGCTGAACAAAGTACAGCAGACGTTCCGATGGGCTCTATATGATCGCGAGCCGTTGCCGATCTGGACCAGCAAAAGACTCACACTGCTCGGCGATGCCGCGCATCCCATGCTTCCGCATCTCGGACAAGGTGCCAATCAATCGATCGAAGACGGCATGGCGCTCGCGACGATACTGGCGCATGCGGACCGGGCGAGCGCGCCACAAGCCCTCCTCGCTTACGAACGGCTACGCCGGGAGCGCGTCGCGCAAGTTCAACGCGGCGCGCGCGAGAACGGTCTGCGGTATGATTCCGCCTATTCCGATCTCGGTGTGAGAGATGCCGAGATCACCGCGCACGCTGCATTCCGCAAGCGGCTGTATGACCACGATGTGGTTCCGGACGCGCAAGCCGCAGCGGCCGCGCTGACGTAATGACCGGCTAGTGGAGAGGCCTACGCGCCGGCAGACGGCAAGCTCGCAGCCGCAATGGCGACGATCTGGGCGAGGCGGCGTCCGATCCGGGACGGTGCAACGTACAGCAATGAACCCAACGCTCGCATTTCGCCAATTCCTTCTCGCGCGGCGGAGGAAAGATTCCGCCGGCAATGGTCCCAACTGAAAATGATAGCGACAGATAAAATTGTCGAGGGCGCGCAGAAAATAGCAACCCGCTCATCGCCCGGAGCAGGAGGCACAGTGATTTATTGCCTCTATCGAGCCGCAAACGTCCGAAATTTTCTACGGGAGTTTTGGGGACGTGATGCCCTAAAGCAGCCTTACGCCGGGGCGAACCCGAAGGTGCGTTCGAAGCGCCTGGCGTAGGCCGGCCATACCTCGGGATTGATGATGCGTGGCGGTCGCTTGCCATCGAGCGCGTCAAGCATCTGCTCGGCGGCGATCCTGCCCATGTTCTCCCGCGCTTCTCTGGTTACCCCAGCGGTGTGGGGGCTTGCGATCACATTGTCGAATTGCAGCAGCGGATGCTCTGGCGGCGGCGGCTCTTTGGCCCAGACGTCCAGACCCGCGCCGGCAATGAGCTTGTTGTTCAGCGCCTCAAGCAGCGCGGCTTCATCATGGATGAACCCGCGCGCCGTCGTGATGAAGTAAGCGTGCGGCTGCATCAGCGCGAACTCGCGTGGGCCGATCATGCCGCGGCTTTCTTTCGTGAGCGGACAGGAGATGGAGACGTAGTCCGAGCGGCGGAGCAATTCATCGAGTTTCACCTTCTCGCCCCCACGCTCGGCCATCTGCGTTGCCGAAAGATAAGGGTCGTAGGCCAGCACGTTCATGCCGAGCAGCCCTCGGCAAAGCGCGGCGATGCGTCGGCCAACATTGCCGAGCCCGACGATACCGATGGTCTTGCCCTGCGCCTCGGTGCCGATCAGGTCATTGCGGTTCACATTGGGCTGCCTCCGCAGCGCGCGGTCGGCCTGAATAATGCGTTTCGACAGCGTGAGCAGCATTGCCAGAGCGTGTTCGGCGACCGAATGGGCATTGCCGCCGGACTGATTGACGACCAGCACGCCCGCCGCCGTGCAGGCTTCTACATCCACCGGATCGTAGCCCGCCCCATTGCTCGAGACGATCAGCAGGTTCGGCGCGCGCCGCAGCAAGTCATGATCGACGTGAAAATGGCTTGCGAGCTCATCGCGCGCCGCGCCGACTTGATAGGCGTGCGCCGCCGCCAGGATCGGCGCCGAGACTTCGTCCGAGCTCTCGTTCTCAAGCCGGTCGAGCCGCACATCCGGCCGGGCGCGCAGGATGTCGGCATAAATCTCGTTCGCGAGGTATTTGACGTAGAACACGCGCTTATTGTTGACGGACATCGTTGGCGGACCTTCGGTTCGAAAACGCTATGGAGATTGCTGGGATTGCAGGAGTTCGGAGCTGGACATTGCTGGCATCGGCCATCGACTGGACCATTCCAACCGCCACGACATGTTGACAATCCCAACGATCGCGTCAAGTTTCGGCGCGTTCATAAGGGCCGCGATAATACACGCGAGCGAACATCGTTGCGAAGCAAGGGAGAATTCGATGGCGGCGGCGGCTGAACAAAGTTCGCAACAGGCCTCTGCTGCGAGAGCCTGGCATGAGGTGGTGCTGCAAACACTCAAGCGCAACGACATCCGGCTGGTGCCTTACGTTCCCGATCGCGTGCTGACTACGCTGATTAAGAACATCCATGCCGACCCATTCTTCACCACATTCCCTACCGCGCGCGAGGAGGAAGCTGTAGGTATCGTGTCCGGCGCGTGGATGGGCGGCATGCGCGGTGCGGTGTTGATGCAGACCTCCGGTTTCGCGACGCTCGCCAATGTACTGGCTTCGCTGGCAATCCCTTATCAGATTCCCCTGATCATGTTCGTCTCGGAGCGCGGCACGCTGGGCGAATTCAATTACGGTCAGTCGCTGGTTTGCCGCACGATGCGGCCGCTGCTCGACTCGCTCGCGATGGAACACCACACCGCTACCCGCCTCGACGAATTCGAGTTCATCGTCGATCGATCGATCAAGCAAGCCATCGCCACCCAGGCGCCGGTGGCGCTTATCCTGTCGCCGCTGTTGACCGGCGGCAAAGTATTCGACAAGTGAGCGAGCGCATGAGCCCGACCAATACCAACACGAAAGTGATGAACCGCTTTGATGTGACTTCGCGGCTGGTGGCGAAGCTGAAGAACGAGGAGGCTGTGATCGGCGGCATCGGTAACACCAATTTCGATCTTTGGGCCGCCGGCCATAGGCCGCAGAATTTCTACATGCTGGGCAGCATGGGCCTCGCATTCCCGATCGCGCTCGGCGTCGCGCTCGCCCAGCCGAAGCGCCGCGTGTTTGCGCTCGAGGGAGATGGCTCGCTGTTGATGCAGATGGGTTGCCTGTCAACCATCGCGGCGCTCAGGCCGGCCAATCTGTGCATGATCGTGATGGATAACGGCCTCTACCAGATCACGGGCGCGCAGCCGACCCCGGCCGCTGCAGTGTCGGACATCGTGGCGATCGCGATTGGCTGCGGCATTTCCAACAGCGTCTGGGCAGCCGACGAACAGGATTTCGAGCGGCTCGTCGGCGAATCCTTGTCAGCTTCCGGACCGATGCTGATCGGGGTGCGTATCGACGATAAAGCGGGAGTTGGAACAACCCGCAGGGACCCGGTGCAGATCAGGGAACGCTTCATGCTTGGCCTCGGGGTGCGCCAAGCGTTGTGAGTTCCATTAACACAGGATTATAGCTAGCGTATTGAAGGGCTATTGCTCGAGTAATCGTGTTATCCGGGAGCTATGACAACTGTATTGAGAATATTCGCCTGGCTGCTGGCCGCTGCCGTTACATTCGCCACACTGGGACCGGCGATACTGCGGCCACGCTCCGAGCTCGGCCAGGGGGGCGAGCATGCGCTTGCTTTCGTTCTTGTCGGACTGGCGTTCGGGATCGCCTATTCACGGCAACGGCTGCTTACCTCGGCAATATCCGTCATCGCGATTGGTGTGCTTGAAATCCTGCAGCTCTGGGTACCGGGAAGGCATGCACGGCTGGGGGATTTCGTAATCGATGCACTGGCAGCCTGCATCGGCCTGGCTATGACTGCTGGACTGGATTGGACGAGGCAGCGGCTGCGTTGGAGCACGAAGCCGTCCTGAAGCCCCAGCTGGGGCGCGGCTGCACGCCAATAGAAAATGCCGCCCGGCAAACCGGACGGCATTTCTGCTTTTTCAGATGCGGCGCTTTGTTACAGCAAGCCCGCGCCCCGCGCCCACTTGTACTTGGCGCCGAGCACCGCAACCGGAATTTCGGTCGAATAGGCGTAAGCGACGATGCCGTTCTGGTAGAGTCACTTCCACCATGTTTCTCGCAAACACCATGGGCGGGGTCACGATGGTGTGCCAATAGCCGAGAATCAATGCGTGGATACGCGGATCTTCGAGCCCGAGTTTCACCGTGTTGACGTAGGTGATCGGCGGTTCGCCGCCTGTGATGTCAATCGGATTGCCCGCAGCGCCGAACGGCGGAATGAATTTGCGGAACGCCGCATCGAGATCCGGCGGAATGGTCATCAATGAAAGCTTGTTATCGATGCAGGCATCCGACAGCAGCACGCCGGAGCCGCCTGCCCCGGTGATGATGACGACGTTTTCGCCCTTCGGCGTCGGCAGCA
>VAZS01000123.1 GCA_005884855.1 Alphaproteobacteria bacterium
CTTTTTGAAGGCCAGAGCGTCATCGTGAGCTGCACCGGGTGGTTCGTTGCGGGCCCCGCGAGCCGCGACCGCCAAGAAATCATCTACGGGCGCGTCGATCTGGCGGACGCTCGACGCAAGCGCAACTGGAACGAGTTCAATCAAGTTCTGCGGGATCGCCGCACCGACCTCTATGACGAGATGCTCGGGTCGAAGATTAAGCGGGGCTGGTACTGAGCTGGTCCGCTTTTCAACCGACTGAGAAGGGCGAAGCGAGTTCAACCAACGGGAAGCAGGCCTCTTTTGCCAGTTCTCCCATCTCGTTCGGGGTCTCGGCTTGCTCACCGTAGCGATCAGGGGGAAGCGTTGCGTGCCGGGATGGCGCTCAGAGTAGCGCTATGGCTCATCATCAGAAGAAGGACGTGCTGATGACAGCGAGCAGGACTCTCGCGGAGCAGATCGCTTCTTTCTGGAGGCGTAGGTGGCTGGCGATCTTCGGCGCCTCCGTCCTGTTCGTTGCCTTCCTCCTGGCGAGCCCGATGGTGCTTGGGGAATACGCGCAACAGATTCTCTCGCAGGCATTTTTCTTCGCAATCGCCGCCATCACGGTCGATCTTCTGTGGGGCTACACTGGTGTCCTGACATTCGGTCAGTCGGCGTTCTTCGGCATCGGGGTCTACACGGTTGCCATTGCCTTGGCGTATTACGTTGACGGGGCGCTCGCCACCGCAGGGGCGATTTTCGCTGCAATGGTCGGCGCGGCCTTGGTCGGAGCTGCCGTCGGTTGGCTTTCTTTTTGGGACCGCGCGACACCCATCTACGTTGCGATCGTCACGCTCGCACTTCCTGTCGTATTCACGCAGATCATCCTAAGTGGGGGAGCCTACACCGGATCAAGCAGCGGGCTGCCGATTCCAGTGCCGTTCCTCTCCATCACTGAGTGGTACTATATCGCGGGCGGGCTCCTTCTCCTTGTCGCCATAGGAGCGTACGTTTTCGTTTCGAGTGACGCCGGTCGAGTTCTGGTCGCCATTCGCGAGAACGAGGAGCGCTGCCGCTACCTTGGTCTAAACACCTCGCGCATGAAGATCCATCTCATGACTGCATGCAGCGCGATCGCGGCCCTATCCGGCGCCTTCTACGTGCTGTTTAGCAGCGTCGCGGCTCACTCGTATGGGGATTTCGTCTTCGGAACTGAACTTGTCGTTTGGACTGCCTTGGGTGGGCGCGGGACACTTATTGGCCCGATCCTCGGCACGGTGGGGGTCAACTACGTCTCAGCGCTGCTTGGGGGCAACCTGCCATTCATCTGGTTGCTCTTTGTGGGGTTCGCCTTCGTACTAGTCGTTGTGTATCTCCCTCAGGGACTCGTGCCGGCGATCGGGCAAGGCCTGTCAACGTTGGTCCGGCCCATTAGGCAACTGCTCAATGGAGGATGGAATGCGGTGGCCGCTGGCGCGCCGCCAGGAGCAGCAGGCGCAGCCGTCGCCCTTTCAAGCACAGCGGACGCTCTAGGTCAGCGGCGCAGCATGATTGGGGCGCCGGATGAAGCGCCAGTTCTGGAACTACGCGATGTTGGCATGCAGTATGGAAGCCTCGTGGCGCTCCATGGAGTCTCCCTCAAGGCATACCGCGGCGAGGTTGTGGGAATTATCGGGCCGAATGGGGCCGGAAAGACCACTCTCCTCCGCTGTATCGCAGATGGCCGAGAGCGTTCGACAGGCGAAGTGCTGATAAATGGTCACCGCATCGACCGGCTACCGCCCCAACGCTGCGTGGCCTTGGGCGTTAGTCGGAAGTTCCAAACTCCCAACGTATTCGATGCGCTGACAGTCCTGGATTGCCTTCGCGTTGCGCGGTCATATCGAGAGCCTACATCCCCTTGGCGGCGGTCACGCACGGTCGAGTTACCTGAGCCTGCGCTTGCCGCGGTGGAAGTCTCGGGACTAACGACTATGCTCAACGAGCGGGCTAGTCATCTGTCTCATGGCGCAAAGCAGGCGTTAGAGCTCGCTATGGTACTCGCCCAAGAGCCGACCGTGCTGCTTCTCGATGAGCCGACCGCGGGGCTCACGCGCGACGAGCGAGCGGCGATCGGGAGCGTGCTGACGGAGCTGGCCCAGAGCCACCGGCTGTGTATTTTGCTCATCGAGCATGACCTCGACTTTGTGCGCGACATCAGCACGCGACTGGTCGTCCTTCACATGGGAAGAGTTCTGCTCGACGGGCCGCTATCGGAGATTGCCGACTCGGACCTCATCCGGTCGATTTATGTCGGAGGAACCGCATGAACGCAGCGGTCGCCACACGTGGCCTCGCCGTCGCAGGCTTGGAGGGTGGGTACGGCAGCTCTCCAGTGCTCCACGAAGTGAGCTTCGACATCGGACCTGGAGAGGTTTTCGGAGTTCTCGGCAAAAACGGCATGGGGAAAACGACTTTGCTGAAGACCATTGTGGGGTTCCTGCCACCTCGGCGCGGCCAAGTCGAACTGCTGGGTGAAAATGTAACCGGGTGGCCGCCATACCAGGTCACGAGGCTCGGAGTCAGTTACATCCCCCAGGAAAAATCGATTTTTCAGGATCTCTCAGTGGAGGAGAACCTCAGATTGGCGTTGCGAGAGCCTTCGAGATTCGAAGAGCGATTAATTGCGGTGGCGGGGTGGTTCCCGTTCTTAACTGCGAGGCGCCAACAGCGAGCGGGCACGCTTTCCGGTGGCGAGCAAAAGATGCTCTTGATGGCACGAGCGCTGCTGACGCGGCCGCGTCTGGTCCTCATCGACGAGATCACCGAAGGCCTTCAACCCGCAGTCATCACGCGTCTTCAGGACATCCTGGCCGAGGAGTGCCGCACCCATGGGACGACCATCGTACTCATAGAGCAAAATGTCGGGTTTGCTTTGCGCAAAGTTTATGGGATCCAACTACTCCTCTTGATGTTAGCAATATCGATTCTGGCGGTCGCACCAGTGCGGTCGCAGCAGAAGAAGCCGGTCGTGATTGCCATACCTGTTGGGCTTAGCGGGGTGAACAGCGTGGTCGCGCCGGCAGTCGTGCAGTCGGCCCAACTCGCGGCCGATGAGCTGAACGCGAAGGGTGGCATTCTCGGCCAGCCGGTAAGGGTCGTTCCCCTTGATGACGAGAGCGGGCCGGCCGGCGCAGTCAAGGCATTCAACACCGGCATTCGCCAGGACAAGGCGGATGTCATCATCACCATGGAAACGAGTGCGGCGCGCAATGCTGGCACGCCCATAGCTGAGCGGGCGAAAGTTCCGTTCATCTACACCTCATTTTACGAGGGCCGGGCGTGCGGCGAATACCTGTTTGTCAATGCCTGGGTCCCTGAGCAGGTCGTGCCTCCACTGATCAAGTTCATGACCGACGAGAAGAAGGTCAAACGGTGGTTCGCGGTGGGGAGTGACTATGCGTTCGGGCGCGGGATGATCGAGGCCGCAAAGAAAACGATCAAAGACATGGGCGGGACGATTCTCGGCGAAGAATACCAACCACTGCAGCAGTCGGACTGGACGGCAATCATTAGCAAGATCCGAGCAGCCAATCCCGACGGTATCATTTACTCTACGTCTGGCGGCGGCCCCAACATTGACTTCCTCAAGCAGCTGAAGGCAGCCGGGCTCACGATGCCGATTGGAAGTCTCTCGATCGATGAACTGACTGCGGAGGCAGGCGGGAACGCGGCCGAGGGCGTGTACTACACGGGGGACTATTTTACCGGCATCGACAATCCCGAGAACAAAAGCTTCCTCGAGGCGATGAAGAAGAAATTCGGAGCGGAGCTGAAGACGCCAAACGCACTTTCCGAGCAAGAGTACGATGGACTGCACGCGTATGCCATGGCCGTGGAAAGGGCTGGCAGCACGAACGCGGATGCCATCATTAAGGTCCTGCCCACCGTCGTATTCAAGGGGCCGCGCGGGTCCGTTCAGATGAACAAACAGCACCACGCGCCGCTCCCGATCTACTTGGCACAAGTCCAAGCCGATGGAAAAACGAGGGTGCTGAAGAACTTTGGGCTGATCGATCCGGGTGACCAGTGCCCAAAGCTGAAGTAATGATTCGCTGATCCTGCGGGAAACAGGCAGGAGGCTGATGCCATGTACACGATCGAACTCTTGGACGTCGTCACGACGGCGGGGATCCTGTACATCGTGGCGCTCGGCCTCCTCATCGTCTACGGTGTCCTGAAGATCATCAACCTCGCCCACGGCGCTTTTCTCGTGCTTGGCAGCTATGCGGCAGTCATTGCCACTTGGCTTGACTGGAGTCCGTGGAGTGCGCTGGTGATCGCTCTGGTGGGCGGCGCCGCGGTCGGAGCCGTAGCCGAGTGGCGAGTGCTTCGGGACCTTTACGTCCGGCCGCTCGACACGATCCTCGCGACTTGGGGTCTCAACATCATCATTGTCCAGAGCATTACGCTCTATTTCGGACGCGAGATTCAGTTCGCTGAAAGTGGCGTCACACAGGCCGTGAGCGTCGGCGGAGTCACATATTCGCTGTATCGTCTCATCCTGCTCCTCATTGCAGCCGTGCTAGGCGTGCTCGTGTGGCTGCTCATGCGTCGAACCCAGATTGGCATCGTGGCCCAAGCAGTCATCATGAACGAAGAGTTGGCACAGGCGCTCGGCATTAATACTCGGCTTGTCCGCTTTGTTACCTTCTGCCTCGGTGCTGGCCTGGCGAGTCTGGCCGGCGCCCTGATCACGCCACTCGTGAGCGTGCACCCGAACCTTGGCGTGCCTTGGCTCATCAATGCATTCATGTTGGTGATGGTCGCCGGGGTGTCACTCGGCAATTTAGCACTCGCTGCTTTGATCCTTGGTGGCGCGCAAGTGCTGGTCAGCTCGTACGGTAATCCCGTGCTCGGAAGCCTCACGATCATTATCCTGGCCGTGATCATCCTTCGATTCCGTACAATCACCACGTAACCGGAGTGCCCGCGCATGACTTTGCTCATGGCCATCCGCCTACGCAGCTGGTGGCTGCCTTCCACGCGGGTGCCAGGCTAGGATCGTCCTTGCCTGGGGGGCGCCGTCAACACGTGACCCCAATAGGCGATATCAATCAATCGCATCATCGCCCAGACAAACAAAACGTTGGTAGCTGGTTCAGGCCGAGTGCCTCGTACATTTTATCGCATGATCCCGCCATACTTTTTCCCATCAAATGCTGCCACGAGGCAACGTAGCGCGAAGCTCGACACCTTCGTCGCTTGCCGATGACCGCCGTGGCTTCACGCTAAACCAACAGGATGCTAGCCTTCGCGCCACCGGAACATCTGAGGGTCGCCGTAGATAGGAATTGCGCCATGACCGCGTCAGACACGTTGACAATACCAACTTTTGAACCGCCGGGACCAGGAACGTGGGAGCAGGACCCAGTGCACTTTCCGCGCCCAATGACTCTCTACTTTCAAGAGACCCATCCGCCGCCTTTCAAGACAGGTACTAACGATTTTGCCCGTTTCTACGGGCTGCTGATCGATGGCCTCCAGATGAGCTACGTGAACGGCTTCGGTTACAAGCAAGTGCTGCCGGCGCCGGCCTCGGAGATCCCCCAGCGCTTTGCGCGTGCCGAGCAGCTCATCAAAAATAAGCTTTGGCGAGAGCAACTTCTCGACTGGGACGCGAACTGCAAACCGGTCGCTGTTGCGAAACACCGGGAGTTGCAGGCGGTGGAGCCGGACGCCCTCTCAGACGCCGAGCTGGTCGCCTATCTGACACGCTGTCGCGACCACCATTCGTCCATGATCGCGCAGCACATGCGCTTCACCGCTGGTGCCGTGCTGCCGACCGCGGATTTTCTGGCCCACGTTGGCGACTGGACGGGTTTGCCGCCCTCGGATCTGCTGGGACTGATGCGCGGCTCGGCTGAGGTTTCTTCAGGTGGCTCCGACGAAATGGAGCGACTGAAGGGAGCCTTCGCCAGGGATCTCTCTGCCCGCAAGACTCTCGAATCCGCCGACGACCCGGCGCCGGTGCTATCAAAGCTGCGCTCGCTCGGCGGAGAAGCAGGCGCGGCCATATCAGGATATCTTGACCTGGTCGGCCACCGCCTCATTGATGGCTTTGACATCGCCGAGCCTACCGCACTGGAATTGCCGGACGCGCTGCTTAGGGCCATCCGCATAGCCGTGTCCGGAGAAGCTCAGGCCGCCTCGGACCTCGATGCCCGCATTGCCGAGGTTCGCGGCCAGGTCCCTACCGCGCACCAAGATCAGTTTGACGAACTAC
>VAZS01000124.1 GCA_005884855.1 Alphaproteobacteria bacterium
GATTCATGCCATACGCGGATGGGGGTTTTGCCATCGTTTTCCCCTTATCCTTGATCCTCTGCTTTCCGTGACTGTCGAGAACTGCTTGACGGGCCTCTGATTGACTGACTGGGCCGCTGGAGGTGTTCGATTTGTATTTGCTTGGCGAAATGATGGAGATCTCATCATCATCTGAAATCTCCTTAACATCTCGGGTTTTCCTCTCTGCCTTTGCCACACGTGATGCATCATCTTGCAGCAGAGCTGCTGCAATCTCCGTTGGCTCGCCGCAAGTGCAGAACTTCTGGGTAGGACGGAGCTTCTTTCCACACTCGGTGCAATGCATCTTTGTGTTGTGCGTTTATCGTCTGGAGGATTCTGGATTGTATTAGTCGTCTGGTAGGTTGCGGAACTCTGGATTGTGCTGCTGATGAAACAAATTCAGAGCTAATGTAAAATTTAGCTTGGCACGTGACCCCTTTCTTCTTCTCCACAAAGCATATTTCCATGCAATTCAAGAACCTGCGTTTAAAGATGCACTAAAACTGTCTTTAACTGTTTTTAACAGTTTTAGGATACAGGAGTTTCTTCTCGAAACCTTCAAACATTTAAATTAAGGTTTTTCTTCAATCTTTCTAATTATTATAAATTCTTTTTTGACTCAATATATTCTTTTTGAATATATTCTACAATATTCTTTAAAACCCGTATTTCTTCCATCTTCAAGAAATTTCGGTATACAAAGAATATAAGTATTCAATTTAATCTATAGATTTCAACTTCTTCTTCTTCTAGTTCTCAAAATATCTGTACGCAATCCGCTAACAAAAATTCCAATAAACTTTCCAAATCTATACGCAAACCCTCTAATTAAAATTCCGATATATTTTCAAATATGACGAGCCCACTTCAAGGTAACGGTGCTATGGTAGCCATCCTGGCAGACCCCGGATACAGCATGAAGGAACGTTTTGCATTCGCCATTCGTCTACTATTCCTGAAACAGCGGGTAACCAGCATGCTCGACTATGCAACATTGCTAGGAAAGATCCTCCTGATGTGCGGTCTGACGAGGGAACAGTACTTACTACACACTACCAGCCTGGAGAAGAAAGAGTTACGAGAGTACATTCTGAAACGTCGGCGTGACTTTGGCTACAACTTTGTCAAAAATGTCATGGAAGTCGTCAGATACTGGTACAAGTGTACACAGGATGCAAGAAATTGGATGAATGAAGATGGCGAACCTCCAGCCCCTGACACTGTGATAGATCCCAATCAACCAATCTATGGGTCTTTTGACACCTGGATCAAACGGAAAGGAAATGTCGAATTAGTCCGGAGCTGTTTCCAAACTGTGGAGGATTTTTGGCCTTCTAGCTGGTGGTACGACATCGCCAACCTTGCATATCATCAACAACTTGCCGGAGTCATCACATATATGTTTCCAGAGGTCTTAAGAGCCATCCGAATGAATACGCCCAGAGAAGAGCTGTGGAAGATAATGAAACCTCTGATGCTTGCAGGGGATATTGATACATACAATATCCCCTGTATCGCAGGGCATCCGGCTGTCATGAAGGGAATTCAGGAGGGGGAGAAGCGTAAACTATTTTATAAGATCCCCCAAGTTCCTGCTGATAAGGACCCAGTACCTATCCCAAATGTAGGCGGTAGCTTGGATTGTTACCCTCAGAACCCTGATTCCCTTGCGCTCTTAGCTCTTGTCTGACTTCTCTCTTTTCTACTTTTTTGCGTTGTTCACTTTGTTCTTTTCATTTGATTATATCTGCAAATAATATTAAATTGAATTATTTCGTCATGAAGGGTATATCATATGACATATCATATGATATAAATATAGATTGCAAAAACATACAGCAAGTATGTACACCTTCAGCAGTCCAGCCAGTCAATCAGAGGTTTGTCGAGAAGCTCTCGACAGCCAAGGAAAGCAAAGGACCGCATATCTGCGTACTGCATGATGTCCGATACTACTACAAGCTTAGGGTATGGTCCACGGATGTGATGGCTGCGTAGAGGGTGATCTAATTAGGTCGGAATTCCTAACATAGGATGGCGTAGTTAACCTGAGGTAGGAGGCTTGTGATGAGTATATGAGAGAAGGTTGAAGTACGAGACTACGTTAAGAAGTAAATGAAACGTTATAGTTGATAAGGTGCAGTAATCGCCAATGAGAGAACTAAATACATGGGGATCCAGCTCCTTGTATAGATAGAGAGATCACAATCTCCATCGGCCTAATATCACTCCGCTGATATGGCTGAGCTTTATGAAGTGAGAGCTGCCTAACTGCAAGTCTCGCGAAGTGGGACCTTGATGGAGTTTATCCAGTCTCGCTAGCTGCTTTGGCCGCAATGCATAACAGTATGAATCCTCTAAGTATTTGGCCTCTGCCAAAGCTTGAGAAGAGGATCGTCGCTCTCTAGATTCTCGAACCAGGTGCCATCCTGACAAAGGTCTCCTCAGCAACCCAACAGCTCTAGAAGCAGTGAGTTAAGAGGATAATTATATGGAGAACAGCAAACGGCAAGCCTATAATTGAGTTGTAGATCGCAACTCAACTCCTTCCCAAATTGAATCAAATATCCAAACTGTTGGGAATATTCTTGAACAGTTCAACAATTGAATGCAGATGGTCTTTATTTTACCAGTTGTTACCGGTAGAACATGCGGCGCAGCTGGTGAGATCGTATAAGCTTGTATAAGCTCCACTACGGTTGGACTTCGCGAGACATGTAGTTAGGCAGCTCTTACCTTGTAAAGCTCCGTCATGTCAGTAGAATAATGTTAGGCCGATAGAAGCTGTGATCTCTCTGTTTATATAGGGAGCTGGATCTCCATGTATGTAGTTCTTTCATCAGTGATTACCGCACCTTATCAATTATAATTGTTTCATCACTTCTTAACGTGCTCTCGTGCTCCTGCTCTTTCTCCTATAATATCTTCACACGCCTCCTACCTAGCTACGCAGTACCACGTTAGGAATCCCCAGCCTAGCTAGATCTTCGCCTACGCAGACATTACGTTTGTGACCGTAGATTAAACTTGTAGTAGTACCGGAGGTTATAGCTACCATGTTACACCAGTAATACCAACAAGCTCAGCATTCCAAAATAAATTAGGAAGCCGGATTATAATCCAAGATTCTGCTGCGGCCTGTATTAAATGATACATTAGTAAGGTTTTGATATGGTAAGATAGTTATTAAAGGTCACGGTGATGGCGATGTAAATACTACTGTAATAATCTCACGATTTCCGATTGAACTTATCATCCAGAAAGGGCCGTCGAAATTCCCACTCATATGGGCACTGTGAATCATGGATTTTTATAAATGGAAAGGATTGTGCCAGTGCCATGATGATATGTTTCTATGGAGCGTTCGATGCTGCGGAAGTGGGCTTTCTGATCCAGGCTTACAAATCCCCAGTTATTCTTTTAAAAATTGAAATAAAACTGCAAAATTTTTTTTAAAAAATAATATAAAACAAGAGAGCAATTATCTCACTTATAAATGGTTAAGTTAATACTACTTTATAATGAATGTACTGATCTGGGCCTATTAAAACCTACCTTAGGTGGTTTTGGTGTTCTTCAGGTTTTCAGGTTTTGAAGTTTTGACACTTTTTGTCCATATGGCTTGCCGTACCTGGCCCTGATGGGGTATATTATAGCAGCTATATGCAATGTCTAAAGCTCTAATTCGAGATACAAACAGTAGTAAGAAATTAAATG
>VAZS01000125.1 GCA_005884855.1 Alphaproteobacteria bacterium
TAGGCGCGACAAGTCTTCTCGTTGTCGGCGGCATTAGCGGGTTTGCTGTGTACAGTCGCCGAGACCACGTGAGCGGGGTTAACATCCTTGTTTAACGTGGACTCCGCCGCAAGCCCGGGAATTGTAGATGCATTGATCAGAGCAGAAGCGATGAGAACAGTGATTCTCCTCATGAGCGGACTCCAGAAAGCGAGTTGCTACGAGGAGACTTACATTTCTGCCGGTCTATCTTCTATTGCACCTGGGTTGTTCAGGGTACGGCTGTAGTTGCGCCATATAAACCTTGGCTTAGAAAAAGCGTGACGGCTTCGGATGCCAGCAGAGGAGCCGCCGCCCTCGCCCTCCTGAGTTGACGGCCACACGCAAACGACAGCGGACGCGGTCGCCCGCAGTTCCACCTAATAGCTGATTTTACCGTGACGGAGACGAAAGGCCCGGAATGCAGCAGGATCGCGCCGAAGCTCCACCTCTTAATCCGAAGAAGCTCGTCTCGAGCTGGGTGCGGACTCTTTGCAAGAGCGTTCCGTTCTGGTCCTTGCCGTCCCGGATCGCAACCGTTGCGGTAAAGCCGGACACCAGCGCCGCGCGGCACGTTGTCGATCGCGATCAGGACCGGCGCGCGTTGCGCCAGACGTACCCAGGTGTAGACAGGATCGACGTTGGACAACCCCTGCATAGCGGCCGCCGCGCCGCTGCCGCGACACTAAATAATGAGGGGATAGGAAGACCTGCGGATCGTAGGTCTGTGGATTTTGCTCGACGCTCTCGCTGCGACTGGTCTTTTGGATGGTCGTCAGGCGACCACGCAGTGGAAGGACGCCGACAAGCTGGCGCGACGATATCCTGCGGTGCAGGTGGAACGTGACCACATCTTTGTGCGTGACGGCTCAATCTACACCTCAGCGGGAGCAACGGCAGGACTGAATCTTGCGATGGCCTGGGTTGAAGAGGGCTTCGGCCAGGATGTCGCTTTGGCCATCGCCCGACGCCTGGTGATGTTCTCTAAGCGATCCGGCGCGCAACCCCAGATCAGCGTCCATCTAATGGCGCAGGTGCCAGCGAATACCACCGCTTAGCAGGGTATCGAGCTGGTGCTGGAAGATCCCGCGGGGAACCATTCCTTCATCGAGCTCGGAATTGGGCCGCGATGAGCGAACGCACTTTTTCACGCGTGTCTCGGCGTAAAACTAAGATGACTCCGGCGGAATTTGTCCAAACGGCCCGACTGCAAACGGCACGGCGCGTGTCGTATCGATGCGGGTTCGGAAACGTCGACGCGATGCGCCGAGCATTCGTGCGCAATCTTGGGAGGGGGCCGACGAAATATCGATGGAAAATTCGGCGCGAGTTCCGTGACAGGAATGACGTGCTGAAGTCCTTGCTGCACCTCTTCCGCCAGCTGAAACGTAAATTGCCGGAGTTGCGCGAGGTTCGTCATGACGCCAGACAGCGTGATAGAGCATGAATTGCCATACCTCACGCCTATCGAATGCATGTCCAAAGGGAATTTCTAATTTCGCTGGCTGCGTCCGATGCTGAGGTCCGCTGGGCAGCCGAACACGCGCGGCCGCCTCGACAGGGATTGAAGCCGTTGCGCCATGCCGCGCGAGCAGCAAAGGAGACCCCCATGAAATTTCATTCACGATTTCAATAATCTGCTGACGCCCATGATCACGATCATGGATCAGATACAGCGGGACTGTGACCACAGTTCTGTCCGAAGCGCTCGCCGCATCGAGAGCGCGATTGCCTGCGCGGAACGTGCTCAACAGCTCGTGCACCGCATTTTGAATTTTGCGCGGGCGACCCCGCCCGCGAGGACGTCCTTCCGCATCGAGGATCTGCTGGAGGGAATGGGCGAGATTTTGGTCAGCTCACTGCCACGAAGCGTGTTTCTGCAGTTCGATCTTCAGAACGATCTTCCGACAATTTGTGCCGATCGCAGCCAATTGGAGGCTGTGTTGCTCAACCTGGTCATCAATGCGCGTGATGCCATGCCAGACGGAGGTAAGATTACGATCACCGCGGCAGAACAAATCTTTTTGCCTGGCACCGAAGACGACGCAGATCCAAAGAGAATGGTGCATTTGTCCGTGAACGATACCGGCTGCGGCATGAACGAAGTGACTCTGCGCCGCGCTGTTGAACCATTCTTCTCTACTAAGGAAATCGGCAAGGGGACTGGTCTTGGATTGTCGATGGCCTCTGCGGTCACGAGACAACTGGGTGGTCATTTCTCGATGGCAAGTCAGATTGACATTGGCACGACCATAGACCTTTGGCTGCCCGCGCCGGACGGATAGTCGCGGACTGCGGACAGCGTCAGAGAAGCCACAGCTCATTCCAACCAGTTGAAATCGGTTCGCTCAAGGGCGCGCCGGACGGCGATCTGTGGCTTGGAAAGTCGATACGGAAAGCACAAACAGATAACGGAGACAAGAGTGGTGAGATGGACTTGGAGATTGACGGCCGTGATCACGGCCTTAGGCGCGACCGCTTTGACGACCGCGAGTTCCGCGGAGGCGTGGGAGTACTGTCGCCGCGATGTCACTGGGCACATGTTGGGTTGTAGTTTTTCCAGTATGGAGCAATGCGAGGCCACAAGATCTGGAATCGGTGGTGATTGTCTGCGCGATCCCTTCTTGCCTGACTCCCGGAGCGCGCATGCATTCCAAGCGGGACGGTCAAAGCGACCCGGGGGAGCCCGCGGGGTCCGCAGCGGAGTCCGTTAACGTCTCACTCGTGCATGGCGTCTGCAAGACGGGGCGATCGCCTATAGATGCAATGGCGCGTCTATAGGCGGTCTTAATTGACAGCTACGAGAAATGTCCAAGAGGAGCGACATGACGTTTGCGATCTCGTCCGGCGGCGGGAGTTTCTGCTGCGAAATCGAGCAGCTAACTATCTCGCGCTAACCGCTGCCCTAATTTATCGCTTACGCTGTCGTCGCTTCATGCCTCCGTAAGTGGGCTTCATGCAGGAAGCCCGCCGATTCTGGCCAATATCGCCGCTACCTTGTCGCTTGCCTCGTCATTTGGCTTGGTGGATCTGATTCTTGTCAGGGCAATGTCTCTCGCTGGCGTTGAGGAGCCGAGCGCATTGCAGCTTCGTGCCAGGCAAATGGCGTTCCTGTCGGTCGCGGCACCAACAGTCTTTGTTTTCATGAGCGTTCTACTTTACTTGGGGGCTGTTGGCTATCTTGTATGTCGGCTTCGATCGATTTCGCGGATAGGAGACAGGGACGAAGTCCGCGCAGCAGACGCCGGCTCTCCGCGTCGTGCATGGAGTCTC
The DNA here is from genome assembly GCA_005884855.1 of Alphaproteobacteria bacterium. GTDB lineage: Bacteria > Pseudomonadota > Alphaproteobacteria > Rhizobiales > Xanthobacteraceae > Bradyrhizobium. The sequence continues at coordinate 3,292 of VAZS01000125.1, forward strand.
GGCACTGGCCATTGTTTTGGTTTTCCTTGGCCTGCATCTATCCAATCATCTCGTGGGACTCGCCGGGCCGGACGCCGATGAGGGGGCAAATTTGCAAGCCGATTGACAAACGGTAAGCGCAGCTGTCGTCGGAGCTTCACACTGCAGCCAAAAACTAACGAACACCAGCCAAATGCGGGTGGCGAAGCTCCAGGAGCTGACGGGAAGGTTGGCTACAGTGAACGGCTGCTCCGCTAGTGTCGCGACCACGGTAACGCCTCACCCGAATTTCCTGGTGGCGTCAGTTGCGCTCAATTCTCGTGAGCCGATATAGCGACTGAGGCGACGAAACAGTAGCCGCGTCCGGGGATGTTGACGATGAAGCGATTCCTATCCTGACCGTCACGCAACGCGCGACGCAGCGCTGACATATGAACCGTGAGGTTGGCGGGCTCAACGAAAACATTGGGCCAAACGCGAGCCATCAAATCCTGCTTGCTGACCAACTCTCCGTGGCGTTCAAGCAACGCAATCAGGATTTCCAGAGCGCGACTTCCGAGAGGCACGGGCTTGTCGCCTTCCAGCAAGAGGTACTGCGTTCGAAGCAGGCGAAACGGTCCGAACGAAACTTCTGTTGGCGTTCCGCCGGCTGGTTCGGTTCGTTTCTCGAAGAATGGCCTGGCCGCATTCGGACGCTGAACGGCCCGTCCGACGTCAAGCTCCGGTTCGAGATGAAATTGCTCCAAGCGTCCGAAAGCTGCAGTCGATCGCATAATAACCTCGCGCGCTTTGGCAGGGCTAATCCCCGCAAAGATGCTAGTGCCCCGTAATCTGACGATTGGAGTGTTGCGAGCTATTGCACGCGGGTGGCGCGCAATGACAGATTTGGTTGCGTTGCCTAAACCTAGATTTACAAGCCGGGAGACGGCTTCAATCGGGCGGCAGATTGTGAGTGCTATGGCGGGATCAAGTCAGGGGGATGCCGCAGACTAGATCATTTCGCGATGGCCGCGCGTGGCGCAAATCACAATAGTCACCCAAGTGGAAAAGAGGCTACCGCGCATCTGCGCGGCACTTCGTGATCAATAAATCGGCGTATAATTGGCCGGTAATGCGAACCTTCCTCCGTACATTAGCGCCATACCGGCGTACGATACAGTCGGCGGTCCCTCTGCGGTAACGATTCAGTCGATGAAGACCGCCAAGTGCACAGCAGCCCGCTCTTCGTTTGCTCTGGCACTCAGTGCAGAGAATCGCAGCGCAACCGGACCCACGAGCCGGCAGTTGCAAGAAAAGGTCGGCGGCGTAGCGCCTGCCGGCCTTTTCACTTGGTTTGCTTTGGAGATTGCGCGACTGCTAACTCATCCGGCCGCGCGAATAGCACATCGCGCAAAAACGCACACGTTAAGAGCGTTGCGGCGTGTCAGGCACCAGCTTGAGCTTGTCAGCCATCCGGCCGAGTTCGGGAAGCGAACCGGCCTGCATCTTCTGCATCGCCCTGCTGCGATGCACCTTCACCGTGGCTTCGGCGATGCCGATATCGTGGGCAATCTGTTTGCTCAGGCGGCCGCGCGCCACCTGAATTACGATCTCGCGCTCCCGGGGGCTTAGGGAGGCGAAACGCTGCCTAAGGGAGACCAAGTCCCTGTCATTCTCCCGCCGCGCACGATCGCGGGCCAAGCCAAGCTGAATGGCATCGAGAAGATCCTGGTCGCGGAACGGCTTGATCAGGAACTCGATGGCACCCCGCTTCATTGCCTGCACAGACATCGGTATGTCGCCGTGGCCCGTGACGAAGATGATCGGGATCTCTCTGTTCGCCTCAGCTAGCTCGCGCTGGAAATCGAGGCCGCTTTGGCCGGGCAATCTGATATCGAGCACCAGGCAGGTGGGGCAATCCGGTGGATCGGATTTGAGGAAGTCGGAAATGGAGGCAAATAGCTGAACGTTAATGCCGAGCGATCGCAGCAGGCGCCCGACCGACGCGCGGAGATCCGGATCGTCGTCGATGACCAACACGG
>VAZS01000126.1 GCA_005884855.1 Alphaproteobacteria bacterium
GGCATCCTCGCGGTGCAGATGCCGCGCAACTTCGGCGCGCCTTCGCATTTGCTCATCGCGGAAACCGCTTTGAGCGGTCCTTGGCGTCTCAAACTGGAGCATCTGATAACGCCGCCGCCGGTCGAGGAGCCCGGATTTTATCATGCGCTATTGGCGCCGCAGTCCGAAAACATCGATCTCTGGGAGACGGAATATCTGCAGGTTCTGGAAGGCGAGAATCCGGTCAAGGAATGGACCAAGGGCACCTGGTTGACCCGATATCTGGACGCGCTTGAGGGCCAGGACAAAGCAGCGTTCGAGGCGGCCTACGGCGAGCGGGTCGCGAAAG
>VAZS01000128.1 GCA_005884855.1 Alphaproteobacteria bacterium
GCGTTCCGCCGCGCTCGCGCAAGCAGGTCATCCTGTTCGCGTTACTGTGCGGTGCGTTCTTCACCGGTATGATCGCCTCATTCGGCGGCTCGTTCGTATCGGAGATGTTCAAGACTGGCCAGCAATCGAATGATCTGGAAGCGCCGATGTGGATCATCTATCTGGCGATCCCGGTCGGCTCCGGCCTGATGTGCTTCCGCTTCCTCCAGGTTGCGTGGTTTTACTATTGGACCGGAGAGCTGCCGCAACACAATGAAGCCGAGGTCGAGGGCCTCGATGCAAATGTTCCTGTTGTATCGGGACTGCATCCGCTCTCAGGAGATCCCACCAGAGACACCAGCCGCGGGACGAGCCCGCTGGGGCTGATTTTGATCATGGCCCCGATCTTGATTCTGATGATTTGCCTGGGCGAGAAGGCGGGCGTCATCGTCATGCCACAGGCCTTGCGCGCGGCGATGATCTTCGCGCTGCTGATCGCGCTGATGCTGACCGGCATACCGGTTTCGATCGCGCTCGGCCTCACCGTGCTTACCTTCCTGTTTACGCTGACCACGGTCCCTATCGAAGCCGTGTCGATGAAGTTGTTCACCGGCATCGAAAGCTTCGAGATCATGGCGATCCCGTTCTTCATCCTGGCGGGGAATTTTCTGACCCATGGCGGTGTCGCGCGGCGGATGATCAACTTCGCCACATCCCTGATCGGGCACTGGCACGGCGGACTGGGACTCGCCGGCATCGTGGCATGCTCGATGTTCGCGCTGGTTTGCGGCTCGAGCGTCGCTACGGTGGCCGCGGTCGGCGCGATCGTGCTGCCGGAGATGGTGAGGAACGGCTATCCGATGCGGTTCGGCGCCGGCATCATCACGGTTGCCGGCTCGCTCGGCATCCTGATGTTGCCCTCGATCCCGAAGATCATCTACGCGATCTCCACCAACACCTCGATCGGCGCGCTGTTCGTCGCTGGTCTGCTGCCCGGCTCGCTGCTCACCGCCATGCTGTGCGTCGTGACCTGGTTCCTGGCGCGGAAACGAAACTATCCGCGTATGACGAGAGCCAGTTGGCTCGAGACGGTGCACGCATTTCGCGAAAGCGTCTGGGGCCTGATGCTGGTCGTCATTATCATCGGCGGCATCTACAGCGGGCTGTTCACCGCGACCGAAGCTGCCGCGATGGCGGCGGTCTATTCATTCTTCATATCTGTGTTCGTGTACAAGGCTCTCAAATTCAAGGACGTCCCGCGGGTTTTGCTGAGGGCCGCGAACACCAGCGCGATGCTGCTCTACATCGTGACCAACGCGGTGTTGTTCTCGTTCGTGCTCAGCAACGAGAATATTCCATCCGCGCTTGCCGACTGGATCACGGCCCAGGATCTCGGATGGGTCGGCTTCCTTCTGCTCGTCAACGTATTGCTGCTACTGGCCGGCAACTTCATGGAGCCGACCTCGATCATTCTGATCATGGCCCCGATCCTGGCGCCTGCCGCGAAACGCCTCGGCATCGATCTGGTCCACTTCGGCATCGTGATCGACGTCAACATGGAAGTTGGCCTCTGTCATCCGCCGGTCGGTCTCAATCTTTACGTCGCATCGATGATAGCGGGCATGCGCATCACGGATCTCGCGATGGCGGTGATGCCATGGCTGCTCACGATGCTGGTATTTCTTTTTATCGTGACCTTCTGGCCAGGCCTGACCCTGTTTCTCCCGAAGCTGCTCGGGATGCACTGAAGTTTTGATTGTCTCGCGCCTCTACGCACTGGAGCCGAGCCCCAGGCTGGCGTAAATCCGGCGTGCATAGGCGCCGAATTCATCCGTGGTTTTGATCGGCAGCGCGCGCGGAAACGGCAGCTCGATCGGGAAATATTCCGCCATTCGCGCCGGACCGGCGGTGAGCACTGCGCAATGCGAGGCGAGGAATATCGCTTCCTGAATGCTGTGGGTGACAAAAATGATCGTCTTGCCGCTTTCGCGCCAGATTCGCAGCATCTCCAGATTCATCTGCTCCCGCGTCAGCGCGTCCAGTGCGCCGAACGGTTCATCCATCAGGATCAGTTTGGGATCGTGGACAAAGGCGCGCGCGATTGCCGTGCGTTGCTGCATTCCCCCGGATAATTGCTGCGGATATTTGTCTTCGTAACCGGCAAGCCCGACCAGATTGAGAAGATCACGCGCCCGGCTGCGCGCGGCCCTCATTGGCAGTCCAACGATTTCGGCGGGCAGCAAGACATTGTCCAGCACCGTCCGCCATTTCAACAACAGGGCCTGCTGAAACACCATTCCGATGTCGCGCGCGGGATCGAACGGCGTGCTCGCGTTGCCAATCTGGATGGTCCCGCCATCGGCCTCATGCAGCCCCGCCAGTACTTTCAGGATGGTGGTCTTGCCGCAGCCGGATGGACCGACCAGCGAGATCAACTCGCCTTCCTGCACGTCCATGCTGACGTCGGAAACCGCGACAAACTCCTGATCGCGCGAGCGATAGACCTTGCGGACGTTGCGCAGACGGATGAACGGCTCTGAAGGCTTGCTCATGCAAGCCATTTCTGCAAGCGGGCGGCAACGAAATCGTCGTCGCTGAGATCGGCATGCTCATTGCAGACGCGGTCGATCTCTTTCATCTGACCCGGACTGAGCCCCTCCGCCGGGTCGAGGCACCAGATTCCTTGCATCAGGCCCTGCCGCCGCAAGATCTCGTGACAGCCGGCGATGCAGCCGTGAAAATTGTTGGCGATATCGAAGAACGCGCTGTTGCAGTCGGTGACGCGCGCATCCAGCGCCAGAAGATCGGCCGGCACTGTCGGTTTGTGCCGGGCCGCACGGCACATTTCGAATTGCTTGATCGCGCTCGCGGTCCACACTGACCAATGGCCGAGCAGGCCACCTCGGAAATACGCTCGGGTGGTGACGCCGCGCTCGCGCAGGTCGAACGGCAATGTGAGGTCGAGCAGGATGTGGTCGTCGTTGCCGGTATAAAGCGCTACCCGATCGAGCGCACCTGCGGCCGCGACGCCGCGCAGCACATCGAGCGTGCGGTAGCGATTGAATGGCGCGACCTTGATGGCGATGACATTGTCGAGCAGCGCGAAGCGCCGCCAGAACTCGGCATTGAGGATGATACCGCCGACCGCCGGCTGCAGATAAAACCCGACTAGCGGAATTTCGCGCGCCACCGCTTCGCAATGGGCAATGATCTCGTTTTCGCTGGCGGAGTTCATTGCGGCGAGGCTGAGCAGTCCCGCATGATAGCCGATGCCGCGCGCGATCTGCGCCTCGGCGATGGCCTGCTTGGTCGGACCGACCAGCCCCGCAATGAGCGCAAGCGGACGCTTGGTCCAGGCCGCCGCCGTCTCTGCGGCGAGTTCCAGCACCGGCCGATACAGGCCGACATCGCGGATCGCGAACTGAGTGGTGTGGACGCCGACCGCAAGGCCGCCGGCGCCGCAGTCGATGTAATACCGCGTCAGCGCCCGCTGATGAACGGTATCAAGCCCGCGATCGGCGTTGAGCGCCAGCGGGTGGGCCGGGATCACGATGCCTTCGGCGATCAAGCGCCGCACTTCGGAATCCATCATGCCGCAAGAACTCGGTTTGCTCGTGAACGGCGTCGATCAGCAACGGACCGGTTTCGGACCAAACGATCTCTTTGACCATCGCAAGAGCGCTATCCGGGCTATCCGCAAACAATGGGCCGATATGCCGGGCTGTCCGCCCGTCGCGGACGAGCGCCACCGCGTCACCGTTCGACAGCAGCCGGGAACGCGGACGTTTGCTGAGCTCGGTCAGCAGGATGTCGCGACCAAAGCCCAGCGTGAGGCGATCCCGCGCGGTGAATTTCTCAAGATTGCAAAATGACAGCGAAGGCGACGCTTCGGCTTTGGTCGAAATCGCATGATCGAGGCGCAATCGCCGGAGCTGCAGTGTCGGTGTAAATCCCAGCGGACCGTAAACCGTGGCGCCTGCCGGCGTCGCATCGAGCCATGTCGTGAGCCCTTGATTGGCCGCGGCAGCCAGACACGCGTCCAAAAGTTTGGTGGCGAGACCGCGGCGGCGCCAGCTCGCGGTCACCAGCACCATGCTGATCCAGGCGTTGTCCAAGGAGTAGGGCAGCAGCGCCGCGGTGGCGATCAGGCGACGTTGGTTGTCGCGCACGCCGAACACGGTTGCTTGCGTCAGGAAAAAGCGCCAGTCGGCTTCGTTCTGATCCCAGTTAGCTTCTGACGAAAGTGCCAGTCCACCAGAGGCGTCCTCAGGGCCGAGCCGCGCGATTGCGATCTGATCAGTATCGGCCATCGCGCACCTCGTATTTGGTGGGCTTGCCGAGGCTCGGCATCGAACGGGAGACCCAATCCGCGGTCCAGGCGATCAGCTTCTCGGTATCGACGATGGGCACGCCGAATAACCGCACCGCCTGGGAGGTGTCGGTCACCCAGGCGGTCGGCTCTTCGTTACCGACGATGATGGGCTCGCGGCGGAGCCGGGCGCCCAGTTTGGCCGCGAGATCGCGCACCGCGAGAATCTCCTGACCGCTGACATTGATGGGCGAGGTTGGCGTGTCGCAATGGGCGAGACAGCGCAATGCCTGCGCCGATGCATCGCCCTGCCAGATGAAATTGACGTGACCGAGGCTGACGTCGATCGGCTTGCCCGCAAGTATCTTGATGGCGATGTCGTGCAGCACGCCGTATCGCATATCGATCGCGTAGTTCAGACGGAACAAGCGGCCCGGCGTCGAATGCTTGCGCGAGAAATACTCGAACATGCGCTCGCGGCCGACGCAGGATTGGGCGTATTCGCCGGGCGGATTGGGGGAGACGGTTTCATCGGCGCCCTTGCCCTTGACGGAGACGAACGGATAGACGCAGCCGGTCGAGAACGCAACGATGCGCGAACTTGCAAAGGCCTGCGCGACCACCGCGGGAACGTGCGCGTTCATCGCCCAGGTCAACGGCAGGTCGCCTTCCGCGCCAAACTTGTGTCCGGCCATGAAGATGACGTTCGGCGCCTTCGGCAGCTTGTTGACCGCAAGTTCGTCGAGCAGGTCGCAGCTCAGCGTTTCAATGCCGCGGCTCGCCAGCCACCTCTTTGCGCTCGCGTCACTGAAGCGGGCCACGCCGATGATGCGGCGCTGAGGCAAAGCGGCTTTCGCCAATCCCGCAAGGGTCGGTCCCATCTTGCCCGCCACTCCAAGGATTATGATGTCGCCATCGACCTTGTTGAGGTCGTCGATCAGCGCCTGGGTGGGCCGGCACAGCAGCTCGTCAAGGGCGTAAAGCGCGACCCCCAGCAAGGTCAGCAGCACCACCGCCATCAGCATTGCCGGGGTATCCAGCGAGGACTGCACCTGAATCATGAGATAGCCAAGCCCGCGTTCGGACGCGATGAATTCGCCAACGATTGCGCCGGCAACCGCCAGAATGGCGCCGACCTTCATGCCGGAAAACACGTAAGGCAGCGCTCCCGGCAATTGAATCTTGCGGAACAAGGTCCAGCGCGAGCCGCGCAGCGTTTTCACAAGGTCGAGCAAATCGGGCTCCACCTCGCTCAACCCGCGCGCGGTGGTCAACAGGATGGGGAAGAAGCAGATGCTGAACGCAATCAGAATGTTCGGAAAGATGCCGTAACTGAACCAGACGATGAACAGGGGACCAAGCGCCACTTTCGGGATCATGTTCAGGGTAACGAACAGCGGCAACAACAGCAGGCTCACCAATGGCGACCAGCAGAACAGCACTGCCAACGTCACGCCGACAAAGGCGCCGAGCAAAAACCCGCCGAGGATTTCGGCCGCGGTCACCGCGACATTAGACATCCATGCATAGTTCGCCGACTCCAGGGTTGCCAAGGTGGCCAGCGGGGAGGGCAGGATGAACCTCGGGACGTGAAAGGCGTCGACCAGAACCTGCCAAAGCACGATCACAACGAGATGCACGATCAGGATGACCGCCAGGGATCGGAATGAGCGCATGTCATCGCTTGTCACTCTCGTCCTCTCCCATTTTCGTTGTCCGGCTTGCGGCGAGAGCCGAATGCCCAATCTATCGCGACCCTCAAATACTTTCAACCATCTGGTTGATAACTCACGGCCTCAACGACTGCATCACCAGATCGACGACGTGTTTGCGGCGCGCCCGCTTGGCAGACGCGCTGGACAGGTCCTTGCCGAAAATCGCCGACAGGGTCGGTGTGTTGGAAAAGAAGAAATAGCTCAGACCTGCGATCGAAATATAGAGATGCACCGGGTTGATACCCCTGCGAAAGGTTCCGGCCCGGACGCCCTGCTTCAGAATGCTCGAGACCATGCTGACCAGGGGCGAATGCATGTCCTCGATCCTGGACGAGGCGCGCACGTGTCTGGCGCGACTCCGGTTTTCATCATTGAGCAGCACGATGAAATCCGGGTGCAGGTCGAGGTAATCGAACGAGCTTTCGATCAGCTTC
>VAZS01000127.1 GCA_005884855.1 Alphaproteobacteria bacterium
AACAAAAGGGTTTCAGGGCCAATTGGGAGGACAGTTCATGCGTAAGTTGATGCTCACACTGGTCGCGGCTGCGGTCTTCATTACCCCGGCCACGGCCATGGCTCAGAGTCCGATCGTCATCAAATTCAGCCATGTGGTCGCCAACGACACGCCAAAAGGCAAGGGAGCGCTGAAGTTCAAGGAACTGGCCGAGAAGTACACCAACGGCAAGGTCAGGGTGGAAGTCTACCCGAACTCCTCATTGTACAAGGACAAGGAAGAGATCGAAGCCCTACAGCTCGGCTCGGTGCAGATGCTTGCGCCGTCCACCGCGAAATTCG
>VAZS01000129.1 GCA_005884855.1 Alphaproteobacteria bacterium
CGCGCTTCGCCAGTACATAATCCATCAAGCGCGAGATCAGCTGCATCGCCACGTCCTTGAACGCAAGGGTCGGGCCGTGAAACAGCTCCAGCAGGAATTGATGGGGACCGATCTGGTTGAGCGGGACCACGGCGGGATGGCGGAAGGTGGCGTAGGCCTCATTCGCCATGCGGCCGAGATCGGCCTCGGAGAGTTCGCCGGCGACAAACGGCCCGATCACCTCGACCGCCACTTCCCAATACGGCCGGCCGAAGAAGCCGGCGATGGTGTCGGGCGAAAGCTGTGGCCAGCTTTCGGGCACGTAGAGGCCGCCGTCGCGGGCAAGCCCGGTCAGCATCACATCGCAGAAACCTAGCGTCGGGGCCTCCCCCCGGGTCGAGATATACCGCGTCAAACCGCCCTCCAAAGGCGCAGGCTTACCGCCAAGTCTTTGATTAATAAAGTTAATCGACATTTACCCAAGGCAACGTCGCGGCGGCACCATAGAGTGTTTTCGATGGAAGGGGAAACCGGGATTCGACCCTCGCATGGTGGCCAGCCGGCCTTTGGCTGGGCCGGGACCTTAGACTGCTGCTCCCATGGTTCGAGACGGCGCGGTGCGCCTCCTCACCATGAGGGTCCGATTTCGTGCCAAGCGTCACGACCTCATCCTGAGGAGCGGCCGGCGGCCGCGTCTCGAAGGATGGGTCACGACGAGATTGCCGACACACAACTTTTCGAACACCGTCATTGCGAGCGGAGCGAAGCAATCGATGGTTTGCCCGGCAATTATTCTTCACCTCGCCCCGCTTGCCGGGAGAGGTCGCTCTTTCTTGTCCCTACCCCTTTAGTGGGGAGGGTCGGCCGCAGCGAAGCTGAGGCCGGGGTGGGGGCGATCTGAGGATGCGCTCTGCGGACAGACCCCCACCCGACCGGCCTTCGGCCGGCCACCCTCCCCACAAATGGGGGAGGGATGAAGACCGCCGATGCAGTTGCACTTTGCAGAATGACGGCGGTGCTAATTGCACACACCTGCGCGATGTCGCGGCGTGAATGCGCCCGAGTTGTGCAAGACTCATTGGCCCAAAACAGAGGGCGCAGGGAATGCCGGGTGCGCGATGCACCCGCAGTCTCGCGTGCAAAAAGTAAAAAGCACACGAGGTAGTCACCACAGGTTCACCGGAGCAGCCCGGCATTCCCCGCGCGATGGTTTTAACGGTTTCCTTCGTGATCTCCCCGGTGATCGGGCTTTTTTGTCACCGTCATCAGCAGAAACTTCTCCGCTAACTTGACGCCGGCGTCGAGGCGTCAGGACCACACGACTTCGCCGTCCGCCTCAGTGCTGTTCGTCAGCAGCACTATCCGCGTCCATCGCATCTCGCACCAACGTCCGTGACGTGCGCACGCCCCTCTGTGGGACGGGATGGCGGAGTTTTAGATTTGATTTGGGCAAATCGGGAAGCAGAATATTTTTGCAAGCGGGGCTGGACGGCATGTGGACTGATTTGCCCGTCAGCCAGTCGGGCCATAACATGCGCCGTACCCGATGGGAGTTTACGACGAGCGTCATCAATCTGGCCCGAGGGAGTCTCCAATTCGTGCAAAGCTGGAAATCACTGACCGCCCCCAACCGTCACGCGAAGAAACTCTCGGACTGCCTCAACCGCTTGATCAGTCGCCGATTGGCTGAATTCGAGGTGATAACCTAAATAGTCGATTGGGGTCGTTCTGGGAAAATCGAAACTTTGATGCGCCCCGGGGTAGACGATGAGTTTAATGGGAGAGCCTTCACCCGTGGTCCGGGACATGCCGAGGTGACGGCTCCGGCCCTCCGTCATGTCGCGGCAGCCGGGAGTAAAGACATCACGTTCGCCAATCAGAATTAGCGCGGGGACCGTCGCAATTCCTTTGAGTTCTTCGCAATACGGATAAAAAGCGACCGCTGCCCTAAACTTGTTCTGGTACATCTGCTCGTTTGCACCTCGTTCAACCGTCAAAAGAGCAAGCGAGCCACCCTGCGAAAACCCCATGGCGACTATTCGCCTCGGATCGACAAATGTGGTCCAGCCGCTCGGCAAATCCCGCGCAGCCGTGCAGAAGCACAATCGCGGGATGGCGGCCAGCCCCCTCAGGGCGTCTGAGGTATCCTTTCAGGACGAGAGGATTTGGAGTGAAAGGAAAATCGCCCTCAAACTGGATAGACTTCGCTTGAAGAATCGGCTGTTGGTCCGCGGAGCATGGGACCGAAAAGTTGATGCATAAAACGAAAAAGAAAACAGCTATCTTTGGAAGCTGAGCTGGTTGAATGACGGACATGCCATGTCCTTTCACAACGTGCGGGCAATAGGCTCGCAGATATAGAGAACAAAATCACTCGTTAGTAGAAACACGCGAACACCCATTACTGCTCGATCACCTTATCGGCGGCCGTGAGCAGCGTCGGCGGCACCACAAGGCCAAGCGCTTTGGCCGCCTTGAGATTAATGACCAACTCAAAACCGGTAGGTTGCTGGACCGGCAAATCGGCGGGCTTAGCCCCCTTGAGGACCTTCCCCACGTAAATGCCAACATCACGATAAAGAGTGGTGAGGCTGGTTCCGTAGCTGATGAGACCGACCGCCGCAGGAAGTTCTTGCCACTCATATATTGCCGGGAGGGCGTAACGAGACGCCAATGCGACAATCTGTTCACGGCGGCTTGTAAAGAAAGGGTCGGTTCCCACGACGAGCGCGTCTACTTTCTCGCGGGCGAGAGACGCAAAGGCGGATTCGAATTCGTCCTCCTTGCTTGCGTTGACGAGATGAAGCTGCATGCCTTTTGCCGTCGCTGCTCGCTGCACCAGCGCAATCGTGCCGTCCCTAGCACCATGATAGTTTGGGTTTACCAGCAGGGCGACGACGCTGATCTTTGGAACGAGCTCGGCCAGCAATTCCAAGCGCTTTGACATCAGATCGTTGGAGATCATGCTGAACCCGGTAACGTTACCGCCAGGCCGGGCGAAACTCGCGACCTGGCCGTTCCGCACCGGATCACTGCCGGTGATGAAGACGACAGGGATTGTCGAGTTTGCGTCCATCGCCGCTCGGATCGAAACATCACCGCTGACCGCGGCGATCACATCGACCTTGCGACGGATGAGGTCGGCAGCCAATGCTGCGAGCCGATCAAATTGGCCTTCCGCCCAGCGATATTCGATCGCCAGATTCTGACCTTCGATAAAACCGAGCTCCTTTAGTCCTAGATTGAACGCGGCCACAAACGGAGCGTGTGCCCCGGGTGAGGAGATGCTGAGGAAACCGATCACCGGTTTCACCGTTTGCTGCGCGCGCGCTACGAGCGGCCAGGCCGCCGAGCCGCCGATCAGAAAAACAAATTCGCGGCGTTCCATGGCGAGCCTCCTAAACGGGATGGGATCGAGCTCGTAGTGTTTACTAGCATAAGGAGGGAGGGGTGTGGGAGATCCGCTTATTCGCTCCCTGAGGTAGTAAAGCTCCATCGTGCCCTTGCCTCTGATTTCGAGAACAACAACCATGCCATTGAAGGCATTGATTGCCGAAGCCGCCGGGCGGTCCGTTCGGAATATTGCTCTGTGCCGTAATTGACGATTCCGGTCAGAATCAATTTGTGTTGGGATGACAAACTTGCCCATACCATGGCTGCAAGTTCTCCCTGCGACGCGGATCTTCGATCGATGTTTACCGTTAGCTGAACTGTGAGGGCAATTGCTTCTCGTTGGAGTATTTCCACGCGAGTTATAAAACGGACCTAAACCGTTTCAACGGGGCTTTACGATGCTGCAAAGGCAACAGAATCAGAAGGCAATTTTGCCGAAGCCAAAGGCGATCACGAGAAACTTGTCGAACAGGCGACACCCCCAGTTGATCGAAGCAAAGCTTTTCTGAGCACGAATAAAGGGTGATCTGGTTTGGCGTGCCGTTACTGCGGCTCGCGTTCGCCGGGGCGAGGGTCCCGCTCATCGATAGACCATAATCCTCGCGCGGCGTGTCCAACCGTATGCGGCCGTTCGCCTCCGGCGATGCCCTAATCCCTGCATTTACTCCATCTTACAAGGTGGCCGGTAGCTTGCGTGCAATTGCGCACCATGTCCGATTTACAGGTAAGTAAGATGTTAAGGATTTATGAATGCATTGCTACTGCCCACGATCTGAGGTTAGTGGGCCTTGCCGCGGTGGTTTGCATCCTGGCGTCATATGCCGCAATAAACCTGCTTCGCTACGCGGCGAAATCTCAGGGTCGTATGAGGGCCGTATGGCTCGGCGTCTCCGCTATCTCGACTGGTTTTGGGATCTGGGCGACACACTTCATCGCGATGCTCGCGTTTACGCCAGGAATCCCGAGCGGCTATAACATCCTACTTACCATGCTGTCACTCGCCGCCGCCATCCTGCTGACCGGCGCGGGGCTGGGAATCTCGTTGACGCCGAACTGGCGGCACGGGCCTTGGCTCGGGGGCGCCATCGTTGCCGGCGGAATCGCTGCGATGCATTACACGGGAATGGCGGCCTTCGAAATCGCGGGCGTGCTTCTCTGGGATTCCGTTCTCGTCGCCTCCTCGATTGTGATCGGGGCGGCAATTGGCGCCATTGCTCTTCCGGTCGGGCTTCATGGGCACACAGAAAAGTGGAAGTTCGGCGGTGCTGTGCTGCTCACGCTCGCAATCTGCAGCCATCACTTCACGGCCATGGCCGCCGTGTCCATAATTCCCGATCCCACGATGGAGATTTCGCAATCAGCGCTGCCAGCGGAATGGCTGGCTGTAGCCGTGGCTATCGCAAGCTTTGCCATTATCGGATTGGCACTGGCCGGTGTTGTGCTTGATGTTCGCGATCATCGCCGTTCTCAGCTTGAGATCGAGCGAATGCGAGATCTTGCCAACGCGTCGGTAGAGGGACTTCTGGTCTGCGACGGAGATGTCATTGTCTCGGTCAACACAAGTTTCTCCATGTTAGCCGGCTTATCTGCATCCAATCTCGTTGGATCAAGGCTTGCGCGCTGCTTCCCGGATCAGAATGCCTGCGCCAAGCTACTGTCCAGATCGGAGCAAACGGTTGAAACGCAACTGCGCCACGCCGATGCCTCACTGAGCCCCGTCGAATTGATACTACGGCCAATCGAATTTGCCGGACGCCCGCATCACGTGGTCGCGGTTCGCGATCTGAAGGCCCGCCAGGATGCCCAGCAACACATCTATTTCCTGGCAAATCACGATGCATTGACTGGGCTTCCCAATCGCAACCACTTCAATACGCGGCTTGACCAGGAGATTGCCGCCTTGGCTCCCGGCAAGAGTCTAGCTGTGCTCTGTCTCGATCTCGACAGGTTCAAGGAAATCAATGATTTTTTCGGGCATGCTGCTGGAGACAAAGTGTTGCAGACAGTTGCATCGCGGGTCAGCGCAGTTCTTTCAGGTCGGCAGACGATGGCGCGGCTCGGGGGCGACGAATTCGCCGTTCTGATGCCTCAGGCTGCAAATCCTGCCTCTGCAAGCCGGCTTGCCGAAACCATTCTTGAAGCGCTGGGTGAATCGGGCGATGCGCCAGATAGTGGCATCGCCACAAGCATTGGCATTGCGCTTTATCCCGACGACGCAACGGATCGCGAGTCCCTTCTCAGCCAGGCCGGTACTGCTCTGTACGGTGCTAAGACCGAGGGTCGCAACACCTACCGCTTCTTTGAGATTAAAATGGGTGCCGAGGTTCGCGATCGTCGAATGCTCGAACACGATTTGCGCCACGCCATCATACGTGACGAGTTGCGTTTGGTGTACCAGCCGCAAAAGAGTGTCCGCAACGACATCGTGGTCGGCTTCGAAGCTCTGTTACGGAAACATCCGACACGTGGTCATGTCTCGCCAGCGGATTTCATCCCGATTGCGGAGGAGACTGGTGCCATCCTGCAAATCGGAAGTTGGGTCTTGAAGACCGCCTGCTACGAGGCGCTTCCCCCGCGACGTCTTGAACTCGAGATTACGGAGACAGCTCTGGTGCGCGATTTCACCCGCGCCCTCGCCATGCTGCGGCAGGTCAAGGCAATCGGGGTCCGAATCGCGATGGACGATTTTGGCACCGGCTATTCGTCGCTGTCGAACTTGCGCGCGTTTCCGTTCGACAAAATCAAGATCGATGGCTCTTTCATCAAATCGGTTGATTCCAACAGCCAAGCCGCAACTATCGTGCGTGCAGTGCTGGGTCTTGGACGCGGGCTAGGGCTTCCGGTGCTCGCCGAAGGCGTCGAGACTGAAGCCGAACTTCGATTCCTGCAGAACGAATCTTGTGATGAAGTTCAGGGTTACCTGCTAGGACGTCCCGGCGCGATCGGTAGTTTCCGCAACCTCACGCATGCCCATGCGATAGCTGGTGCTGGGAGCCTTGATGCAATGGCGTCGCCAGCAAAGACTGCCTAAACAAGGAATGCCTCTGGGTCGCGCGCGGTTGGCATCGGGAAACTACTTCACTCTGTTTGTTTCCGCGCATTGCGCTTTAATAGCTGGGGCTCGCGCTAGTCCTGCGCCTGATTGACCAGTGAAACTCGGCCAGCGGGCATACGAGCCGTAGCGCTCACAACAGCGGTTCCGTTTGCGGTGCGTCGACGCGGTGCGCGCGGAACCTCGTATTCACGAGCATTTGCGTCGAGCGACATTAGGTTGCTGCATCTCCACGCCGTACCAGAACGTTATTAAAATACCCGGATCCCGGGGAGGTGGTGAACAACGCTACTTAGGAGATGCCCATGCAAGGCAAGAAAACTCACGAGCAGCAGCTTCGCATTCTCGAACGGAAGTCGGATGTTCCGGATGCCCGCCAGACGGAGGCATCGATGAACCGCACGGGCCGGGACGCGCGTGTTCACCTCGCTAAACGGAATGCCCGGCAGAGCGAATTACCCGTAAGCCGTGGCGGCCTGAATCAGGAAAGTGATCACAACAAGCATAATGATCCCGGGCAGAGCCACCACAAGCCACAAAAGCATAGCGCGGCCGAACAGAAGCAATGAAACTCGCGCTCAGGTTGTATTCAACGCCAATGGAGAAAACAGATGTCAAAGGGAGGGAAGAAGCACTTCGGCCCGGGCGCTCATGGCAAGGGC
>VAZS01000130.1 GCA_005884855.1 Alphaproteobacteria bacterium
GCCGTGCTCTTGACCATGACGGTCACGGCATTCAGTTCACCCGGTCTCGAGTTTGGCCCGTTGGTGCTGGCGCGACCGCTATGGGCACTGTTGCTGCTGCATTCCTGGCGACTGATCGGCCAGAACCGTCGCAACGTCTGGTTCGCATGGTCTATCGAGGCCGGCCTTCTGCTGCTGACGACCTCCGCCGCGTTCGGCCTGTTGTTGCTACTGATCGGATTTGCGCTCGCCACCGTGCGCGGACGGCGGACGCTGATGTCGTTCGATGCGCTTTTCGCAGCCCTCGTCGTTGTCGTGTTGGCGTTGCCGTATGTCATTTGGCTGATCCGCGCCGACATGCTGGGTTGGCCGCATTGGCCAGCCATGGTGCAATTGGGCGCAAGAGCAGTGCATGGAGCCGCATTGCTCGGCGGACTGCTCGCCGCTTTATCAGGCATGCTGCTGTTGATCGTGCTCAATTCCGGCAGGGTCGGCCGCAAGCCGGAGGAGGCGCCGATCATATACAGGCCGCCCGTCGATCCCTTGGCGCGCGACTTTGTTTATTTCTTCGCGATCGCCCCCGCGCTTTTGGGAGCCGTGATCTCGGGCGTGTTCGATTTCAATGGTGTGGCGGGCGGGGCGGGGGTTGCGATGTTGATGTCGGGCCTGGCCGTAATCGTCGCGGCCGGCGATATGCTTCATCTCCGACGTCAGCGGCTGCTGCGTTCTGTTTGGGCAGCGGCCGTTGTTGCACCCGCGCTCGCAGTGCTCGCAACCACGCTGTTTGTGCCTTGGACCGGCAGCGGCGAGGTCACGACATCGCTGCCTGCGCGAGCGATTGCCAGATTTTTCGGCGACAGCTTCGAGCGGCGGACCAATCAGCCGCTGCGGGCGGTCACGGGTGATCCGCAACTAGCTGCGTTGATTTCGCTCGACACCGCGCGTCCGCATCTTTTTCTGGGCGCGGCGCCGGAACGGACGCCATGGCTGTCGCTGGCGAAATTCAACGAGACCGGCGGTGTGGTGGTCTGGCGCGCCTCGGATACGATCGGCACGCCGCCTAGTGAGATCGCGCAGCGCTTTCCCGGCCTGGTGCCGGAAGTGCCGCGCGCGTTCGAGTGGTTCGTAGCCGGACGGCAGCCGCTGCTGCGAATCGGCTGGGCCATCATACGCCCGAAGCCGCGGTAACGGCGTGCTTCGTTCAGGAAGCAGGTTGCTCCAGCGCCTTCGCGATCGCGCGCAGGTCCTGCCAAGCCATGCGCTTATAGCCAGGCGAGCGCAAGAGATAGGCCGGATGGAAAGTGGCGATTGCGCGGATCACGCGGGTGCCGGTGTTGTAATCGAACCAACGCCCACGCGTTTTCATGATGCCCTCGCGCGTCTCCAGCAAGATCTGAGTAGACGGGTTGCCAAGCGTGACCAGCACGTCCGGATTTACCAGTTCGATCTGACGCTGGATGAACGGTAGGCAGATCTGGGTCTCCTGCGGCGTCGGCGTGCGGTTGCCGGGCGGACGCCACGGAATCACGTTAGCGATGTAGGCGCTGGTTCGGTCGAGCCCTATCGCGGCAATCATGCGGTCCAGCAGTTTGCCGGAACGGCCGACGAACGGCAGCCCCTCGAGGTCTTCCTCCCGGCCGGGAGCCTCGCCGACGAACATGATGCGCGCCTGCGGATTGCCATCGGCAAATACCAACCTGGTGGCCGTTGCTTTCAGCGCGCAGCCATCGAAATTTTCGAGAAGTGCACGCAGCGCATCGAGCGTTGGGGTGGTACGGGCCGCTTCCCGCGCCGACAGGATTGCGGCTTCGGTTCCAGGTCCTGCTTCCGTGCGCGCCACCGGTATTGCGCCGGCAGGCCTGGCGGTTGGGGGCTGAGCGGGTCTACTTGCTGCCGAAATCAACTCGGAATCGGACAAGCGGTCGATCGGCTCCTCGGCCAGCGCGCAGTCGACACCGGCCTCCAGATAAAACGCCAGCAACTGCTGGACGGTAGGGGCGTTCTCGGGCGTGACGGCGGCTTGTCGGGACATGGCCTCATTCTAAAGCCGATCGGGCCGCAACGAAACGCCCGACTGGGCATTTCCATGTTGTTCTCAGACGAAAAATCGGAAACAACGACCTATCAAAACAGAAGCTTTCCTAACCGGGTCGGGATCAGATCATGAGTATGGAAGAAGTGCAGCCACGTGAATCCATGGAGTTCGATGTCGTCATCGTCGGCGCCGGCCCCGCAGGGCTTGCCTCCGCGATCCGGCTAAAACAACTCAATGCCGATCTCACGATCGTTGTGGTGGAGAAGGGGTCCGAAGTCGGCGCGCACATTTTGTCGGGCGCGGTGATCGATCCGGTCTCGCTTGACAGGCTGCTCGCCGATTGGCGCGATGACGCCGATTGCCCGCTGAAGACGCAGGTTACGGCGGATAAGTTCTACTGGATGACCACGGGTGCAGCGATCCCCCTGCCGAGCATTATGATGCCGCCGCTGATGAGCAATCACGGTTGCTATATCGGCTCGCTCGGCAATGTGTGCCGCTGGCTGGGGCGCAAGGCTGAGGCGCTCGGGGTGGAAATCTATCCGGGCTTCGCGGCCGTGGAAGTGCTTTACGACGAAAAAGGCGCGGTGCGGGGCATCGCAACCGGCGACATGGGTGTTGCCAAGGATGGCTCGCACAAATCATCCTATACGCGCGGCATGGAATTGCTGGGCAAATATACGCTGTTCGCCGAGGGCGCGCGCGGCAGCCTGACCAAGCAATTAATCGCCAGATTCGCGCTCGACGCCAACAGCGAGCCGCCGAAATTCGGAATCGGGCTCAAGGAAGTCTGGCAGATCGACCCTTCCAAGCACCAGAAAGGCTTGATCCAGCATTCGTTCGGCTGGCCCTTGAACATTTCGACCGGCGGCGGCTCTTTCCTTTATCACTACGATGACAATCTGGTGGCGGTCGGCTTTGTGGTGCATCTCAACTACAGCGATCCATATCTATCCCCGTTCGATGAATTCCAGCGCTTCAAGACGCATCCCGCGATCCGCAGCTTGTTCGAAGGCGGCAAGCGGCTCGGCTATGGCTCGCGGGCGATAACCGAGGGCGGCTACCAGTCGGTGCCGCGTCTGAGCTTTGCCGGCGGTTTACTGATCGGATGCGCGGCGGGATTTGTGAATGTGCCACGCATCAAGGGCGTCCACAACGCCGTCGCAAGCGGCATGCTGGCGGCCGAACATGTCAACGCGGCGTTAAGCACCGGCCGCGCCAATGATGAATTGGTCGAATACGAGAATGCCTGGCGCGACTCGCCGGTTGGCAAGGACTTGTACCCGGTCCGCAACGTCAAACCGTTATGGTCGAAGTTTGGCACGGTTATCGGCGTTGCACTCGGCGGTATCGACATGTGGTGCAACACACTCGGCTTCTCCCTGTTCGGAACTCAGTCCCATGCCAAGCCCGACGCAAAGACCCTCGATCCCGCGAAAGACCATGCGCCGGTTGCGCCCGTCAAACCAGACGGCAAGCTGACTTTCGACCGGCTGTCATCAGTGTTCCTTTCCAACACAAATCACGAAGAAGACCAGCCGGTCCATCTGAAGGTGGCCGACATGAGCCTGCAGAAGGCCTCGGAGCACGACATCTATGCCGGCCCGTCCAGTCGGTATTGCCCTGCCGCCGTCTATGAGTGGGTCGAGGAACCGGCCGGACCGCGCTTCGTCATCAACGCCCAGAATTGCGTCCACTGCAAAACCTGCGACGTGAAGGATCCCAATGGCAACATCACGTGGGTTCCGCCGGAGGGCGGTGGCGGACCTAATTATGAGGCGATGTGA
>VAZS01000131.1 GCA_005884855.1 Alphaproteobacteria bacterium
GTTGGCTTCGTTGAGAAGAACATCATGGTTGTCTGCGTTGACGCCGCCGAGCGACTTGTTGGCGAAATCATTGAAGATCGCCCCGACATCGGCGAACGTCGCGTTCGGATCGAACTTGACTTGCGTGCCATCAGGCAACTCCTCGGGAGCGGGGGTGAATCCCAGCAGCCCTGCCAGGTTTGTGTCGGCGTTGGCTACGTTCAGGATCTCAAGGTGTGCATCGCGCAGTGCTGCTTCAGCCGCTGCGCCACCCCCGTTCACGGAGGATGTCGCCGACGTGATCGCCATGCCAAGATCAGCGAGGATCGTGTCCACGTGCGTCTGCGTATCGCCCGTGAACTGGTTAGGGTTAGCGTTCAGCTCTGTCAGTCCTTGTTGTACTGCCGTCAGATCGTTGACGTAGCGGTTGACGCTGCCTGTGCCCTGCCCGCCTTCTTCTACGGCCGTCTGCCATAGACCCCCCGCCAATGCGCGGGTCGCATCGTTGAAGGTTGCTCCAAGTGCTCCAATGTCAGCCATTCACCGTTTCCTTTGTGCTACGCCCCGGCGCCCACAACAGGAGGGTTACACCAATAACCGTGTTGGAATGATGTTACATGTTGAAGTCTAATTTCTTGGCGTTTGCCCAGTTGGTGCCCCAATCCCCGTCTACACGGCACTCGCGCCTTGAACTGTTACCCGACACCCACCATGAGTTCGACGGCGAGGCCGTAGCGGCAATCACACGGTTCTGAGTGCGCCAGTCTATACAGGTCCGTTCCGGACGCATGGATTACGTTTCCTTCCGCTCACCCGATTGCCCCTGATGGTGGGAGACACACGATGTTCAGACTCCTGATCGGCGGTCTCGGAGCGCTCGCGATTGCGCTCCCCGCAATGGCTCAAGTGCCGCCGTTTCCGGCATCATTCCGAACACAGGAAATCGTCGCCAACGGCACGACCATTCATGTTCGCCTTGGCGGTGTGGGCCCGGCGGTCTTGCTGCTTCATGGATATGGCGAGACCGGCGACATGTGGGCGCCGCTCGCTGCCGCGCTAATGGACCATCACACGGTTGTCGTGCCTGACCTGCGCGGCATGGGCCTGTCCTCACATCCGCCTGGCGGTTACGACAAGAAAACGCAAGGGGAAGATGTCGCGGGCGTTCTCGACGCGCTGAAAATCGAAAAGGCGCAACTCGTCACCCACGACATTGGTAACATGGTTGGCTACGCTTTCGCGGCGGAGCATCCCGACCGCGTAGCGAGATTTGCTCTGCTGGATGCGCCTTTGCCCGGCGTTGGACCTTGGGAAGAAATCCTGAAAAATCCGCTGCTCTGGCACTTCCGCTTCGGGGGGCCGGACATGGAGCGGCTGGTCAGGCCGCGAGCGAATCTACCTCGACCGCTTCTGGAACGAGTTTTCAGCCGATCCGACCAAGTTCGATGAAGGCTCGCGCGAACATTATGCCAGCCTCTATGCGCTTCCGGGCGCAATGCATTCCGGTTTTGAGCAGTTCAAGGCGTTCGACCAAGACGCGATCGATAACAAGGCATTCCTGGGCAAGGGCCTGTTGACGATGCCGGTGCTGGCGGTCGGTGGCGAGAAGTCGTTCGGTCCGACGATGGCGAGCGTTATGCGCTTCGCCGCCACCAATGTTCAAGAGGCTGTGGTGCCCCGCGCCGGACATTGGTTGATGGAAGAAAATCCGGCCGACACCATCAAGCTCCTGAAGGATTTCCTCGAATGACGGCGCTCAACGGCAAGCGCGGCTCCTAGCCCCCGCAACACGCCGCCTTCTCGCTCGCGGGCTGATAGTTGTCGCGCAGCCGTACCCAGTCCATCGGGTAGGGCAAACCCTCTTCGTGGCGGCCGAGCGGCGTCAGGTCGAGATAGTGATAGGCGGCGTTCATCATGTCGAGGCCGCGGGCAAAACATGAATAGGTGTGGAAGATGTTTCCGGCCTCGTCGCGATAGAACACGCTGATCCCGGGCGCCTCCTCGACGTGGAAGCCGACGGTGCCGAAATTGTAGACCTTGTCGCCCGATTTGAGCTGCTCCGGCGTAAACGAAACCGCATAGTCGTAATTGAAGTCGTTGGCGGCGGACGAATACCAGTCGAAGGTCCAGCCCATCCGCGCCTTGAAGGCTTCAAGCTTGGCCAACGGCGCGCGCGAAACCGCCACCATCGTGGTATCGCGCGCGGCGAGATGCGGGACCATGCGCTCGAAGCCATCGGCCCAGAACGAGCAGCTCTTGCAGCCTTCGTTCCAGTCGGGAGCGAACATGAAATGCTGCACGATGAGCTGATTGCGGCCGGCGAACAGATCGGCCAGCGTTGCTTTGCCGTTGGGGCCGTCGAACACATAGGACTTGTCGACCTTGACCCAGGGCAACGCGCGCCGTTCCGCGCTGAGCCGTTCGCGCGCCTTTGTGAATTCCTTTTCGTGCTCGAGATGCGCTTTCCGCGCGGCGATCCATTCCTGACGAGAGACGACTTGGTGTGCTTGCATGATCTGCTCCTGTAGTTGCGGCATTTCAGGCGAGATGTTTTTCGATGTTGTCGAGCATGCCCTTCCATCCATGCTCATGGCTGTCACGGGCGGCCTGGTCGACGAATTGTTCGTGGTGGAGCGTAAGCAGCGTGCCCTCACGGTCGGGCTTCAGCAACACCGTAACCAGCGACTCGCGCTCAGGCGTGGAATGCCATGCCCAGCTGAACACCAACACGTTCATTCGGCACCACCTCGCGATAGACGCCGCCGACCTCGAAGTGCTCGCCGTCGTCCCTGTCGAAGCTGAGCCAATAGCGGCCGCCTACCCGTGCATCGATACGGGCGCGCTCGGTGCCCGGCTTTACCCGCGGGGGAGCAAACCATCGCACTATTTTTTCAGGGTTCGTCCACGCCGCGTAGACTTTTTCCGGTGGCGCGTTGAAACGGCGTTTGAGCGTGAGGCTGGGCCGGGTGCCGAGCCCGGCGTCGGCGGCAACGTTTGTTTTGGCCATGTGTCTTCCTCCACGAAAGCGGCAAGGCGGTCGAGGTTTTCCGACCAGAAGTGCTGATAGCGATTGAGCCAATCCATCGCTTGCTCCATCGGACCAGCGGTGAGCCGGCACGCCACAGTGCGGCCGGTCTTGGCGCGGGAGATCAGTCCGGCATCAGACAGCACGTCGAGATGCTTCATCACCGCCGGCAGCGACATCGGAAGCGGCTGCGCCAGCTCGCTCACCGAGAGGCTGTCGCGTTTGCCGAGCCGGGCCAGAAGTGCGCGCCGCGTCGGATCGCCGAGCGCGGCAAAGGTGCGGTCCAGCGCTTGATCGTTATACTTAACCATGTGGTTTAGTATAGACCCAAGCCAAAA
>VAZS01000132.1 GCA_005884855.1 Alphaproteobacteria bacterium
TCAAAAAAACGCGGACGGATTTTCCCGGCCGTGGCCCGCACACCCTGACAGGTCCCATCTATGTCGAGGGCGCCCAGCCTGGCGATGTGCTGAAGGTGACGCTCAACAAGATCGTGCCCCGCGCCTACGCTACCAACTTCAACGTCCCGGGCATGTTCGGCCAATTCCCGACCGTCTACGCCGACGGCCAAGTGAAGTACGTCTATCTCGATCTCGACAAGATGACGACCGAGTTTCTTCCCGGCGTCGTGATTCCGCTTAAGCCATTCCCCGGTACGCTCGCTGTCGCGCGCAAAGAACCCGGACGCTACAGCAGCGTGCCGCCCGGAGAATTCGCCGGCAACATGGATATCCGCGATTTCGTCGCTGGCTCTTCGCTTTACGTACCGGTCCATGTGCCCGGTGCGCTGCTATGGACCGGAGATTCCCATGCCGGCCAAGGCAATGGCGAAGTGAACCTCACCGCGCTTGAAACGGCATACAAGGAATTCAACATCACGGTGGAGGTCATCAAGGGCAAGCCGCTCGACTTTCCGCGGATCGAGACCAGGAAATCCTGGATCAGCATGGGCTTTGACCAGGATCTGAACAAGGCCTGGGCACAAGCCAAGGCTCAGACTATCAAGTTGATTGCGGAGTTGCGCGGCGTTTCGCCCGAGCAGGCCGAAAAGCTCATGCCGACCAGCTCGGATTGCCGCATCTCGCAAGTCGTCAACGTCAAAAAGGGCATCCACTGCCTCAACCCCAAAAACGCGCGCGAGAAGGAGGACCTGGAGCGACCGACAAAGGAAACGCCCAAGTATCTCGTCTCGGCCGCAAAGGACGCCGACCTCAACAAGGCGATGAACGACGCTTCGATGGGCATGATCAAGATGCTTGAGACCGACAAGAAGATTGCTCGTCTCGATGCCTACGGCCTGGCCAGCGTAGCAATGGATTGCCGGATCGGCGCTATCTCCGACACCGAGAAAAATGTTCACTGCGTGGTGCCGAAGAGCATCTGGGTCAAGCATTAACGTGAATACGAGGGGCCACCACAGGTGGCCCTTCGCCTGTTGCTAGCGATGTGGCGATATCCGTTCATCATCCGTCTGTGCTTAGGCGTTCTGGCTCTGGTGCAATTGTCACCGGCGCAAAGTAAGGACCGTATTCAAGTAATTACAACGACGACCGATCTGCGCAGCCTGACCGAAGTGGTGGGCGGCGATGCGGTCGACGCACTCAATTTGGTGCCGGCCAATTTCGACGCCGAGGAATATCAACCGAAACCGCAGGATGTGCTTCGGTTAAAGAATGCACGGCTGGTCGTGCGTGTTGGACTTGATTACGACCTTTGGTTCGACCGCCTGCTGCAGGCATCCGCAAAGGCCGACATCCAGCGGGCTGGCCCAGCCTATGTCGACGCGTCGTACGGAATCGCGGCACTGGAGGTGCGCGGCGTCAGCTTTGGACCGGGCGATGGTCACGCGCATGGCAGCGGTAATCCGCATTACTGGCTTGACCCGAAAAACGCCGAGTTCATTACCGCCAACATTCTGGCGGGATTGGCGCGCATCGACCCCGATAACGCCAAGACCTACGAGGCCAACAGGGAGGCCTTTCTGACGCGTCTTGCCCAGAAAATCGGCGAATGGGAGGAACGACTGGCGCCGCTCAAGAGCATGCCGATCATCGCCTATCACAATAGCTGGCCCTATTTCGCCCGCCGCTTTCGGCTGGAGTTTGCCGATTTCCTGGAGATAAAGCCAGGCGTGCCGCCGACTCCGTCGCACCTGGCTGGCATCATCCAGATAATGCGGGCGCGTGGGGTGCGCATCGTCGTGCGGGAGCCACACGAGCCGGAACGGGACGTCGCCTTTGTCGCACAGAAGACTGGCGCCTCGGTTGTGGTGTTGGCGACCACCGTCGGCGGGCTACCGGGCGCGATTACCTTTCCCTGTTTGAGACCAATGTCGGGGCGCTCGTTGAGGCAGCGGGCGCAAGATGACCGAGGCGCTCGAATTTCTCTGGCCTTCTTTCCTGGTCGCGGTGTGTCTGGTCGGCATCCATGTTTATTTCGGGATCCAGGTGCTGGCCCGCAACGTGATATTCGTGGATCTCGCGCTGGCGCAGATCGCCGCGCTAGGCGCTACCGTGGCGTTCATGCTCGGGCACTCCGCGCAAAGCCTCGCAACCTATGGCTACTCGCTGGCGTTCACGTTTGTGGCGGCGCTGTTGCTTGCGTTCACGCGAGTGTGGGCGAAGCGCGGTTGCACTGCTGCACTTTCTGTTGCGAAGCAGGTTGACGCAATCCGGCTCGCTGTTCTGGGAATTCCTGTTCTATTCGACATTTGGCGTGGTCGTGACCAGTTCGGTCGCGCTCGCTGGCGTGCTGCTGGTATTTTCGTTCCTGATCATCCCCGCAACGATCGGCGTGATGTTCGCCTCATCGCTATCGAGACAACTCGCGATCGGATGGATCGCTGGGACGCTGACCAGTGCTGTCGGGCTTGCGCTGTCGTTTGCCCTCGATCTGCCGACCGGCGCCGCCATTGTGTGCGCGTTCGGTGCCGCACTGGCGCTGGCGGGGATGGTCTATTGCCTCCTTCGCGCCGATCGTTTGATCACGCTCGGCGTCGCCGTGGTTGCCGTGCGTTGGGTGGGTGCCGCCTTGATCGCCGGCTCGGCC
Organism: Alphaproteobacteria bacterium; assembly: GCA_005884855.1. Taxonomy (GTDB): domain Bacteria; phylum Pseudomonadota; class Alphaproteobacteria; order Rhizobiales; family Xanthobacteraceae; genus Bradyrhizobium. Next base: position 2,669 of record VAZS01000132.1, read on the forward strand.
ATACAACTGGCTGTCGCGCCACGCGAAGACCAGCCGCTGTTCGACATGCTTGAATATGCGGCGCCCTCATTGCGCAGCCTGTATTTTACCAAAGTCGAGTCGGCGACATTTCAAGACTCCAATGAATACGCCGAACGTCACCGTGTGTCGGCGGAGCAATTAATCGAGCTGGAGCGAGCGCGGCGCACGCAAGGCGAGGCTTTGGACGAGGCGGAGGTGCGGCGCATTTCGTCGTTCCTGAAGTCGTACGGCGAAATGCGCAAGGGCGAGCAGTTCGTGATGGGCGAGGTTCGCGCCCGGGCGCGCGAGCGTATTCGGTGGGGCGCGAGCCTGGTTTTGCTTGCGTTAGCCCTGCTGCTTGTCCCTCTTTCGTGGCGAGGCTTCTGGTCGCGATCGGCTGTTTGAAGCGGTGGACCGGCTACCGGCCATCCCCGACAAAACACATCCCTATCGGCGACGCCCCGGCGAGCGGTTGACATGCTAGCCCCTTGGCACAGGTCCATGACCTGAAACTTCGGTCATTGTCGGATGCCTTGGCGCGCTGCACATAGCAGTGCGCACCCCAGCCATCCCAGTATTCGGTACCGGCGAGTTCGTCGCTCCCGCGCGGTTGCGGCCGGCTCGAAAAACCGCGTGAGTAATCCGGACGCCTTTCGTCACGGAAAGCGGCGAGAACATCGCGGCGTCGGATCTGGTCGCCGAAGAAATGCGGCGAGGCAGGCACCACCGTCGAGTTATCGGGCTTGCTTGCCATCCAGTCGACCCCCGGGAAATGAAAGCCGCCGATGCCGCGGGTCTGATGACAACCCGTACAGCTCATATCGTTGAGTCGGCGCTCGAAGCCCGCGACCGAGCGGATGTTTTGCAGCGTGGTGCCGCTCTCCGCCGCCTTCTTCAAGGCCGCTGCGACATCCGCTTGCGTGAAAACGGGATCGGTGGACCCATCGCCTTGCACCAGCCCGAACGCTGGTTGCAGGTCGGAATTTGAAAATCCGACGGGGGTCGGAGCGATCGCGCCAACAGCCAGGAATTTTTCGGGAATGAGGATCGTGCCGCGATCCAGCGCCGCAAAATGCGCTGGATCGAGCAGCCACTCCTTGAACTCAGCTTTGAGCTTGTGGTCCGCCAAAATCCGCTCGCGATCGATCTGGTTTTCCAGCGGCGCTTCCTCGAACGCGCCGGAGCGCGCATTGTAATCGAACACCTTCAGCAGGTAGTCGGTTCGAAAATCGCGGACCGGCGATTTCGGCGCGTGCGCGATCTGAAGGTTGGTTTCAATACGGTGGATGTTTTCCGGCCGGATCAGTTGCAGCAGACCATCTGACCCCGTCAGTTTTTCCGCAAGCGCTGCCCCGCTCAGCGCCAAATTGCGAGCGTCCAGCCAGCGACGGGCGATTTCCGCGCATGTGATCGGCTTCTTGTTTGCGTCCGCACGTAAGCGCGGTCCATGCGATTAACGATGCCCGCGAGCACGAACCGTGTATCGCGGGAATCGAGCAGCGCCTTATCGAACAGCTGGAAGTCATAAGAATTCCCCACGCCAATGCTTTCGTTCGGCAGATCTGTGTTGTGCTTGAGAATGTATTTTCCGAACTCACGATCGAGTGCTTTGCGAACGGGAGTCATCGACGGCAAAACAAAAAGCTGATCGTTAGTGAGCGGCGCACCAGTCGAGCGCATGGGCAGCAGGACACGGCCGAGCCCGAAGGCGCCGCGATCAAGCTCGCGCAACGCAGCCGGATCGATGATCGCAGCACCACGCTCCAGCGCCGCCGCGCTTTGCGCATCGCGCACCGGCAGAATGCTTATGAGCAAAACCAGGAATTTGACGATAAATCGCACGCGGCCTCTATCCTGACGAACACCGCATCGCAGACATCATTCCAGAGGTCTTCTAGGCAGCATTCGAGTTGCAGGAAATTAGCCAAAAAGCCAACAGGCTGTCTCGCGGCGAACCGCAAGTCCGCCGGACGACTGCTTCACGTCGCGGTGAAGCGATTGGAACCTAGCGCGCGACAACCAGGCCTTTGGTGGTCACGACAACCCAGCGGCCGTCCTGGCGCCTGACAGCGTCAACCCGGCCGAGGCCCGGTACGGCATCCCCGGCATACACCTCGTAAACTCCCCGCCGGCTTTCGATCAGCGCGCCGCCATGGCCAACGTCACGCAGCACCCAGCCGTCCACCGTCGGTAACCTCGCCAGTTCGGTCTTTGGCGGAGCTATCGATGTTGCCGCCATCGGCGCGATCGAGCCAGTGGTTTCCTTCGGCACAGCCGGCGCTGTCGTGGCAAGAGCGGGCGCTGCGGCCGCTGTGGCGCGAAGTTTTTCCACGGTGTCGCTGAGTTTGGCAATCTTGGCGGCCGGTTCAGCTTGCGCCTTCTCGAGCTTATCCAGACGATCGCTGGTCTTGTTGAACTGGGTCAGGTCGAGCTTGGATGTGCGTTCCATGCCCGCGGTCAGCCCCAGCAGGTCTGCTTCGATCCGCGCGACCGAAGCTTCCAGCGCGCGATTATCGTTGCGAACGGTCCCAACAAAATGCGACAGGCCCGCCGACATCACCGCGCCGCCGAGCACACCCGCCACCGCAGCCAACGCCACCACCGCCGCCAGCGCCCGGCGCTTACCAAAAATTGCGTGGTCAGGCTCAGATGCCAGCTCCGGCCTCATACTCTCGCTCTCGGCCTTGCGGTTGCTAGCCGACGTGAGAATGATCGTCCCCGCTTTCGAGTCGATTTCCGCGGTTGCACCAGGCACCGGGTCGGGAGCGTCGATACCGGCGGCTTCAGTTGCCGAGCCTTGCGCGGAAGCCGCCATGGGCTGGCTCTGTGCATCCGATGAATGGGGAACGGCCGGCGCGGCATCGACGGAGCCGGGCCCACCGCTGGTCTGCTCGGTGTTTTGATCGGTCACGTTGAAATCTCCAGTAAAGGTTGACCATTTGGTAACTTTCATTGCTTTCGAAATCGTTACCTTGCCGCCGTGTTACCGAAATTTTAGGAATTATTCGGGTCGACCCGCATTCGTTTGACACAGGGCGAGACGGTCTGCTCAAACGATCAGCCAAGGTGCCAAAACGAAATTGGGAGAACGATCAATGAAGCTCTACGACTCGATGGGGCCGAATCCGCGCGTTGTCCGCATGTTCATGGCGGAGAAGGGTATCGAACTGCCCAAACAGCCGGTTGATCTGCGCGGCGGGGAGAACCGGCAGCCGGAGCACCTCAAGCGTAACCCGATTGGGCAGCTGCCGACACTGGAGCTCGATGATGGCAGCTATTTGTCGGAAATCACCGCGATCTGCGAATACCTCGAAGAGAAAAATCCGAACCCGGCGATGATCGGCTCGACTCCCGAACAGCGTGCGGAATGCCGGATGTGGACGCGGCGGGTCGATCTCAATATCTGCGAGCCGCTCCTCAACGGCTTTCGCTTCGGCGAGGGTCTGAAGTTTTTCCAAAAACGTATTCCGTGCGCACCCGAAGCCTCGCCTGGCCTCAAGATGATCGCGGCGAACCGCCTGCAATGGCTCGACGGGCAGATGGGCGACAAAGATTATCTCTGCGGCAAGCGCTTCACGCTGGCTGATATCCTGCTCTACTGCTGGCTCGACTTCGGCGGTCAAGTCGGCCAGCCGCTCGATCCTGCCAATACCAAGATTGCCGCGTGGTTCGCCCGTGTTGGAGCGCGTCCGTCCGTGAACGTATAATCGCTGTTTCGGGCCATCAGTTCGAAAATTCCGGGCTTCGCGTCTTCCGACGTATCCGGAATACGATCATCAGATCACCACCGGCGCATCGGGCAGCTCATTCTCGCCGCCGCCATGCTTCGGAAAATGCGCGGCCAACTGCTTCGATACCGCCTGAATCCCCTTGATCACGCCGCCCGCGAAATTTCCCGCCCTGAAATCCGTTTCCATCTCCTTGCAGATCTTCTCCCAACCGGCAGCGCCGACTTTGACGTCGATGCCGCGATCGGCGACGATCTCGACGTCGCGGTCCGCCAACAACAAATAAATCAGCACTCCATTGTTGTGCGCGGTGTCCCATATCCGCAACTGCGAGAAAACGTCGAGCGCGCGCTCCCGCGCCGACTGATTGCGGAACAGCGGCTTGCCATCCAGCGCGCCTTCCACGACGAAGCGGACCTGGCCGGAATGGGTGGCCTCGCCCGCCTTGATTGTCCGCTCGATTGCAGCCAGCACCTCCGGCGGGAAAATCCGCCGTACCCGCCAACGATGCTCAACAAGATGTTTGCCGATGCGCCTGATGCTCATATCTTTACCAGCTCTGCCTACCAACTCCCGGACGCGCCGCCGCCACCGAAACTGCCGCCGCCACCGCTGAACCCGCCACTTGATCCGCCGCTGACCGAACCGCCGCTTTGGGAATACGGGCCGCCGCCCCCGGACCACGCGATGCTGTCAGCGAACATAGTGAAGATAAAGGCAATGACGCCGGCGATGATGGAGGCCGCCAGCGATCCCGCGATGAACCAGGCCAGCGCTGCGACCACCCCGCCGGTCGCGACTGAGCCGAGCAGCCTGCCGAGCGTGGTGCGCATGATAGCGCCGACGACCAGAAGCGCGAACAGCACGAACGGATTGAACGGATCGAAACTGCTCGATGAGCCGGAACTCTGCCGCGGCGCCGGCGCGGGTAACCCCTCGCCATCGATCACCCGGATAATGCGGTCGATCCCTGCGGAAACCCCGCCGGCGAAATCCCCGCTCTTGCATCTTGGAGTGATCACCTCGTCGATGATGCGCGCCGCGGTGGCGTCGTTCAGCGCGCCCTCCAGACCGTAGCCGACCTCGATACCAAGCTTGCGGTCGTTCTTGGCGATGACGAGCAAAGCGCCGTCATCGATCTTCTTGCGGCCGATCTTCCACGCTTCCGCGACCCGGATCGAATATTGCTCGATGCTCTCCGGCGCGGTCGTTGGCACCATCAGAACCGCGATCTGACTGCCTTTGCGGGCCTCGAGATTTTTGAGCCGCTGCGTCAGTGAATCAATCTCACCTGACGATAGCGTCCCGGTCTGATCGACCACCCGGCTTGACAGCGGCGGCACGGCAACGTCGGCCATGGCTGCGAAAGCCCAGCACATCAGCAGCGCAAGAATGCCGGCTCTTGCAGCGTTCAT